>JBAYFZ010000013.1 GCA_041666915.1 Candidatus Paceibacterota bacterium | reverse complement strand
ATTCTCGACTGCAGCCACCCGTAGGTGTATGGGCCGTGTCTCAGTCCCATCGGTGGGGGTCACCCTCTCAGGTCCCCTAGGCGTCATAGCCTTGGTGAGCTTTTACCTCACCAACTAGCTGATACCGAACAGGCCGTTCAAAAAGCGGATTGCTCCTTTACCCAACACAAATTTTGAAGAAAAACTTTTTTATTCACACACTTGACATTGACTTTAAATTAGGATGACATATAATATACTAAACCAGAAGAAAGGATCATATGACCTTTATCGCATTCGCAGGTTTAGGTCTTTTGGCTCTTAGCATCATTCTGTTGTTGGCACTTTGTTCAGCAGCTTCCCGTAAGCAACCGTCAAAAGTGTCATTAGAACCCTAAGGAAAAGACTTGTTCTACATCGTCCTGCTGTAAAAAGTAGGGCGATTTTTTTATTATCCATCGTCAATGTATTTTTGTTTCTCACCAAAATTTGCGTTGGGACTATCGGGAATTACCTATCCTTTCGGATAGCTATGCCCGGCTCTATGGTACGTACCTATTTATTACTACCTCGTCTGCCGGTTGCCTTGCGGCCCCCGTGACTTGCATGCCTTATCCACGCCGCCAGCGTTCATCCTGAGCTAGGATCAAACTCTTAACTATAAGCGAACGGAACAAAATAGAAAGTGCTAACAATCTAAATTATTTTCGCTGATCCCTACTCATTGAGTTCATGAATTTTGAACTCTCGTAATCATTGTTAATATTCGTTAACTTGCATCGCCACCAAAGCTCGAACATATAGAGCTAAGGGGCTACTGAATTCGTCTGCCCCGCTAAGAGCAAAACGAAACCTATAATATTCTCTGTCCCGAGTTAGAGGGACAAAAAATAATAAATACATTCTCATTATTTGATTTTCAAAGGACGCGGCCCTTTTCAGGGCGTGATAGCTATATTACAGGCCAGAAAAATAAAGTCAAGGGGCTGTAAATCATAAGACCACGATTACCTAGTTTCGGTTGAAACCTATTGGATTATTGGTATTAACTGGTTTTTCTATTAATTTCTCTAACATCGTATATATGGTGTTAATATGCTTATCTGCTAGTTGATTTCAAGACCTTTAAGATATAAACTCTTTTAAGAAACTTATGAAAAATATAATAGTACTTGCTACAAGAAGTCCAAGCAAAGCAGAACAAATAAAAGCCTTATTTAAAGGATCACCTTTTACGATTCAGACTCTTACAGAATCTGGCATTGAAGGAGAACCTATTGAAGATGGTAAAACTCTTGAAGAAAATGCTTTGAAAAAAGCTCGATTTGCTTACGAACATGCAAATTCTGATGTCTGGACAATAGCTGACGATACCGGATTATTCATTGACGTTCTCAACGGTGAACCTGGTATCAGATCAGCTCGTTGGGCTGGAGACTCAATTCCTTCCGAAGAAACTATGAGATACTGCCTCAAACGACTTGAAAATGCAGAGGATCGATCAGCGACATTTGTAACGGTCGTCGCTGTAATATTACCTAACGGTGATGATTATTGTTTTGAAGGAAGAATTCAGGGACATATACTAGAATCTCCCAGAGTGACACCTCAACCAAAAATGCCCTACAGTTCCCTATTCGTCCCAGAAGGTACGGATTTATCTTGGGCAGAAATGACCGTCGAACAAGAAAATTCAATCTCTCATCGTGGTAAAGCATTCCGAGAAGCACGAGCTTTTTTGGAAAACTATCTTAAAGAAAATTCCTAAGAAACTAGGGGTTAAGAATCTAGAAACACAATTACAGGGCCCAACCCTGTAATTTTTTATTACAACGAACAACGAGTAAAGATACTTGGCCACCCCCTCCCCCCTAGGGGGGAGGGGGTATATTCATATTTACCTATCGGATAAGCCGAGCATCTTTCTTATTTGTTTATTACAAAAATAACTCCTCCGTTTCCGCCACCACCTCGTCCACGATTTCCTAAGTAACAAAAAAGTGACGGATTTTTCGTCACTTTTTTAAAAGTAAAAAATATTAATGGACCAACTTACTATATCCCGGAATAGTCTGAATTCTTAAATATTCACCATACACCCTTCTCCTGCCAAAATCAGTCTTGTACCAATTATCTTTTGTGATTTCTTCAGCACCGTCATGATATGTAACATTAAATGTCTTTTGCATAAGCTTTGTATTTGGTAAAAACCTCTTCAAAGTCAAATATCCTCTGCCAGAAGCATGCGCTTTAAAAACATAAATAATTTTATTAAACTTAGAGAAATCTAATACTTTCAAAGCTTCAGTGACATTCTCTAGTGTATTTCTTGAAACCGTTTCATTGTAAAACAAAACGTCCCTATATTTATCCGTTTTTATATGATCAAGTATCAAAAGACTTTCGGGCTTATCTATTTTCTTACTATCTGTGTACTTAGGTATTCCTCCTGTAACGAAAACCTTATTTGCCAATTTCTTTTCTAATAAACCACAGACTGTCTCCGACAATTCTTGAACATAGTGACTACTACCAAAAACAAAAATGAGGTCAGCCGGTTCAAGTGTATCATCCGCCCTAAAACAGGCTTTGGAAATTGTATCTATTTCTTCTTTAGTTAGATTCGGAACATCTGGTTCCTTTTCTATTAACCTTTTTTCCATAATTTAATCCTATTTACCCTTCCTTCCCCACTTTTCAATAGTAACCAACAATGCTGAACCGATGAAAATAGAAGAATATGTTCCAGCAGCAATACCTACAATAAGAGCTAGAGAGAAATGCTCGGTTGAAGATCCTCCGACAAAATACAAGACGATGAGCGCAATAAGTGTCGTCATGGAAGTATTGATTGATCGGACTATCGTCTGACTGATACTTTGACCAACAACTTCATTGAAAGGTTTATTTGATGAAGATAAACGCAGATTTTCACGAACACGATCAAAGACAACGATAGTATCATGGACCGAGAAACCTAGAATAACTAGAAGTGCAGTGACGAACAAAGTATCAACTTCATAACCATAGAAGTGTCCCAAAATTGAGAAGAGTCCTGTAGGAATGATGACATCGTGAACAAGAGCAATGATGGCCGTCAGACCATATTTCCAAGAAGAAACTGGCTCTGAGACTTTACGGAAAGCAAAAGTAATAAAGAGGACGATACCTAGAATAACAAGGACGATTGAAACCAAAGCTTTACGCAAAGCCTCTGCACCTAGTACTGGACCAATAGAGTCAAAAGTTTTCAATACTGCTTGATCTGTAGTACTAGCTTCCGTATTCAAAGACAAAGCACTCATAACTACTGCTTTCTCTTTCAAATCTATAGGCTTCATGCGAACAATATAAGCATTTGCACCAAATGGACGAACAGAGACTGCTTCATCTATTGAAGAAATAGCGCTTGTAACCAGAGCTTGATCTGGACGGCCAGCTGGATAATCAATTTCAATCAAAGTACCTCCAGTAAAATCAATACCTGGTTTCAAACCCCAAAGAGCAAGCGAAACAAACGAGATAACAATGAGTACCAAAGAAATTCCGTAAAATATTTTTCTGTTATTTATTACCCACATATTATTTTTTGAAACCATTACTAATAAGAAAGGCTGACAATCTCGTAGTCTTTGATGGTGCTACGGCATAGAGGAATATTCTGGAAGCTGTAATAGCGGTGAACATACTAACACAAACTCCAACGACGAATACCAATGCAAATCCTGTAATGACTGAAGTACTACCGAATTTGAATAGAATTAAACCGGTAATAATACTAGAAATGTTTGAATCTCGAATAGAGAGCCAAGCACGGGCAAAACCTTCATGCATAGCATCCCAAATACCACGACCACGAGCCAACTCTTCTTTCATTCTTTCAAAAATAAGAATATTGGCATCTACGGCCATACCGATAGTTATGATAAATCCAGCAATACCAGCAGCCGTGAGAGTTACAGGAATAAGTTTAAACAACATCAACATAAGCGCGGTATAAACACCTAGAGCAACAACAGCTACAAGACCTGGCAAGCGATACCAAATGATGAGAAATAGAGCAATAATCAAGAATGAAATAAAACCAGCCTTAACACCTCCGTTAACTGCAGCTTGTCCAAGTGATGGACCGATAGTCTGTGTTGAGATGAGAGTTATAGGTACTGGCAAAGCTCCGAAATTCAAATTACGAATAAGAGTCTGTGCTTCAAGAAGATCAAAACCTCCACTGATAACAGCTTGACCATTTGGAATCTCTTCACGAACAACTGGCGCTTGAATCAGACGATCATCCAAGAAAATACCAACATAATCACCGACATGACTCTTTGTAATTTCACTAAAAAGTTTACGTCCGTCTGAATTGAAAGTAAGACCAACTTGAGGGGCATTTGTAGTCTGGTCAAAAGCTAGAGAAGCACGTCCAACCATTGTGCCATTCAAGCCAGTTGGCTTGAATATTGCTACATAAGCATCTTCCTGTGTAGTTGTAGAAGTAAATGAAGAAACTTTGGCCTGAAAATCTTTGATGTCCCCAGCAGTAGCTACACGGAATTCCAACCTTGGTGTGGCACCGATAGCAGCAGCCGCTTTATCAGGATCGGTTACACCTGGTAATTCAACAATGAGCTTGTAAGCACTTTCTTTTGAACTGAGAGATGCACCTTCTTCTGTCTGAACCAAAGGTTCACTAACCCCAAAAGTATTAACTCTTTTTTCAACATCATCACGTAAAGCTGACATTGAACTCTTTATATCCGCCGGATCCAACTTTGAAACATCTGCACTGAAGACTAGGTGACTTCCTCCAGAAAGATCCAAACCTAAACGAAAAGGATGTGAACTGGTAGGGGTATTAGATGTATAAACGAAATAACCGATGACTGTAGCAACTATTACTAGCATTACTGCTTTAGCGCGTTGTTTTAACATATTGGGCTATTATATCCACAAACGAAGATTTGTAAATGCCCTTATCGGGAAACAAAAAACTTCAGGTTCATGTTTATCTCGACACGGTCAGCCCTGCTCGTATTAGGGAACGCCTCGCAGGGCTGCCTATTCTCACGACGCTATTCGTAGTTATAAAACTCGCAATCCAGCGTCGTTCCGAAATGTCT
>JBAYFZ010000012.1 GCA_041666915.1 Candidatus Paceibacterota bacterium | reverse complement strand
GTTTATCTCGACACGGTCAGCCCTGCTCGTATTAGGGAACGCCTCGCAGGGCTGCCTATTCTCACGACGCTATTCGTAGTTATAAAACTCGCAATCCAGCGTCGTTCCGAAATGTCTCGAAAAACATGAACTTGAAGTTTTCTCTTCGCCGATAATCACCTCCCCACCCTTTTCATCAAAATCTGAATAGTACGCAAAGCAATCTTTACATCCAACATAAGAGAACGGTTTTTGATGTAATAAAGATCATAAGAAAGTTTATCGCGAGTATCTTCAGTAGCAACAGCATGATGAGGGTGAGCTTCGTGATATATTTGTGCCCAACCGAAAAGACCCGGTTTTACCAAGTGTCTAGCGTTGTAATAAGGTATTTCTTTATTATAAATAGTTACAAGTTGTGGAAGTTCTGGGCGTGGACCGACCAAAGATAGATCACCGCGAACAACATTCCAAAATTGTGGTACTTCATCTATACGTGATGTCCTGAGAAACTTACCAACACGAGTTACAAAAAGTTTTGTTGTACCACCATTTTCATATTTACCATTATCATTTCCGGACATACTGCGGAATTTCACAATCTTAATAGTCTTTCCATTTGATCCAATTCTTTCTTGAGTAATAAATGTTTGTCCACGATCTTCCATTTTGATTGCAAAATAGACAATTGGATAAAATACTAAAGATATGACTCCTCCAATAAAAGCAACCACAATATCAATCAACCTTTTCAAGACATCATATACACGTCTATTTCCTAGAGATGTACCAGAATTCTCAACCAACCACCTCTCTCCAACCATAGATATAGGAATACGATCAAAGATTGATTCGTACAATTTACCAGCATCTATAATCTTTACTCCAGAAAATACCAAGGAATACAAGAACGGCATTGCAGACTCTACTGATTTATCACGTAAATCGGCGACAATGACTGAGGCATCACTATCATGTACAGCTGTACCAATAGAAGCTACTATTTCTTCAACACTACCTTTTGGGATAACGTGTTCTTTGAAGACCAAACCGTAACGATCATTACTATTCACTTCTTCCAGTAAATCAACAACATCTTCACCTGTTCCAACCAAGATAGCTCTTTGTTTCCTAGAAATACTGAGGACTGGAAACATGACGATTCTCCACAAGAATAGAAGCAAAGTTGAAACAATAAAATAAATAATCAAGTTTGCTTTAGGAGCAATACCGACTGGTGCCAAATAGAAGAACATTACACCTATGAAAATATTGACCAACTGAACACGGAAAAGTAAACCTTGGATATGTTTACGGATAAAAGCAGCTTGTTTATCGTAAAGACCGGCACTAAAACTTACCAAAATAAAAACTATAAAAAGAATGGTAAAAGACAACAAGTGGTTCATGAGAAGTTGTCTTGTGGGCATTTCCCCGTATCTAATAGCCAAGGTCAGAATAAGAGAAAAAACGTAGGTTACAAGGTCTCCTACTATTAATGTCATTACTCCTCTGGAATTTGAAGCCGAAGTCATGACACATACGTTACCACTCTTTTTTAAAACTTTCAAGTCTGGACCGCTTTTTATTATAGCCAAATTATGCTAGTTTTAAAGGAATGAAAGTCTTATATATAATAACCAAATCCAATTGGGGCGGTGCTCAAAGACACGTTTTTGACCTTTCTGTAGCCATGAAAAACAAAGGTCACGATGTCTGGGTCGCTCTAGGTGGCGAAGGACTATTGAAAAAGAAACTGGAAGAAGCTGGTATTTATACATTTTCAATAGCTTCACTTGGTCGTGATATCTCCCCCAGCAAAGATGCTGGTTCATTCAAAGAAATTTTTACAATCATAAGAAACAAGCGACCAGATATCATTCATCTACACAGTCCAAAAGCCGCTGGACTAGGATCTTTGGCTGGTAGATTACTCAGAGTCAAATCAATAATAACAACGGTACATGGATGGACATTCAATGAAAATCGTCCTATTCAAGAAAGAATAGCTATTAGATTCTTCTCATGGCTTACAATGATTCTCTCTCACACGACTATCCTTCTATCAGAACGTGAATACAATCAAGCTGTCTATTTCCCTGGTGTCAAAGAAAAACTTAAACTTATCTACCCGGGTATAAAATCCCCAACTTTCATATCCGTAGATGGAGCAAAGCAAATCATTGCCAAAATGATTGGACTAGATTTGGTAGATTTTTACAAAAAAACTGTTATAGGAACAATCGCCGAACTTCATCCAAACAAAGGTCTCAACTATCTTATAGAATCAATGGTAACAGTTACCGAACAACAACCAAACTCTATCTGTGTCATTATTGGAAATGGTCAGGAAGAATCATCCCTTAGAGCCTTGATCGCTGAAAAGAAATTGGGACAAAAAGTATTTTTAACTGGATACTTGGACAATGCCAATGAACATATAAAGGCTTTTACTGTCTTTGTTCTACCATCAATAAAAGAAGGTTTACCTTACGCCATTCTAGAGGCGGGATGTGCTGCTCTTCCAGTCGTAGCTACTCCTGTCGGCGGAGTTCCAGAAATTATTGACGATATGAAATCTGGTATTCTCATACAACCAAAAAATTCCCGAGAGTTAGCACATGCTATATCATTTATGATTGAACATCCTGAAGATCGTAAAAAATACGGAAATACCCTCAAGGAGCGCGTTGCGACAAAATTCTCTATTGACAAGATGGTTGAGGAAACAGAAAAATTATACGAGAATAAAGAAGTAAAGACTCCATAGCTCTACTATAATAGTTCTTTATTTATTGACAGATGGCTGTACCAGTTATCGTCGATGAATTATATCCAGTAAATCCAGAACATCTCCAACCTGTACGATCGCCATTTGGAGCAGTAACAGCTAAAGCACTACCATCACATCCACCACCTACAACGTGCTTACCTGCAGGACAAAATGCGGTGCAACTAATAGGATTGGTAGAAACGTGAACAGGATTGGTCTGTCCTACAGTTGTACAAGTTACGTACTCAGTCGCAGGACTACCATTTCCAGCATTCCCAATCGTATTGGCACCACCCGAACCGTTTGAATTTAATACTCCCAAACTTTTCCATTGTGCATTTCCACTACCATCATTTGCCAAGACATAACCCGGCTTATCAGAATCATTACCACCAACCTTCAAAGTATTTGTTATAGTGAGTCCACCAACACCCAAACCGCCTTGGAACCACCCCGACCCTTCAACTTCAAGAGCATAGTTATTTAACAAAGTTGCAGGATTTACACTTGGACTGGCTGTACCAATAGCCAAAGATCCCAATTTGTACTGGGCTTTTGTGCTGACATTGATAGGTGCCGGGGTATTGTTATTTGGCGCTATACCAGTAGCAGGAATCCAATCTGACGCAAGTGCCGATATAGCAAAAATCCCAAAAAATAATCCGGTGGCCGAGGCAATCTTTGTTAAACTTGGTGAAAAATTTTTCATAATTTATTATTATTTTAAAGATTTATTAATTTCATTGAAAATATCAGATTTTTGTTTACCACTCTGATTAACAGTTGCCTTTCTCAACTCCACAGCAATATCGGCTTTTTGTTTGCTAGATATTACAACTTCTGACCTTTTCAACTCATCGGCAATTTGAACTGGAGTAGAAAGCGTTTTGTTACTTATATTTGAGACTTCCAGTTTATTTTGTTGTTTATAATTATTCCACAATAAAACTAGACTTATAATAATTGTCGCAATGATTATTAATATGAGAAAACCGAGTAAACGACGATCTTTGAGCTGTTCTGCTGAAATATCTGTAGGTGCATCTAACGGTACATCTCTTGGTGTGTCTACTAGCACATCCAATGATGTGTCTGACGGTTCTAATATAACTTCTGATTCGGACAAATTGACCATATACTTGTATTATAACACTCTGTTTACCGTTTATACTAAAAAATATGTTAACAGTACAACCTATTACTGCGGTCCTAAAAACTCATTCCTAGCCATATCCTTATGAACGGTTCTAGAATACCTACGCATTGACATAAGTAGTCCAAGGAGGATGAATTCTGAAAGGATGTGCGTGCCTCCATAACTCATAAATGGCAAGGGTGTACCTGTGACTGGTAAAAGCTGTATATTCATTCCAACATTAATACCTATATGCACGATAAAATATATAGCCGTACCAGCACCAAAAAGTATTTCAAAATTGGTGGAACCTTTCATCGCTGACTTTATAATTCTCCAGATTATTATTCCATAGAGAGTGAATAGAATCACAACCCCTGCAAAACCCCATTCTTCGGCAAAAGCGGCGAAAATGAAGTCCGTCTGATATTCAGGTAGAAATTTCAAGCGTGATTGTGTACCATAACCCACTCCCTTGCCCCAAAAAGTACCTGAGCCAACAGCAATAGTTGATTGGTAAGCATTATAGCCAGCCCCACGAATGTCAGAGAGAGGGTCAACGAAATTACGTATTCTATCTTTTTGATATTCTTTGAAAGCAAAACTCCAAAGCAGAGAGAAACTAACCAACGCAAGAACTATCATTGCTAACAGATGTTTCTTTGAAACTCCAGAGACCATAATCATGCCCAGCCAAATAAGAGCAATAATCATGGCCGATCCAAGGTCTGGATGAACCAAAACTAAAATAAAAAATAAGAAAGCGTAAAAACCAGAAACTAAAATATGTCTAACATTGGCGATTTCTATGTGACGTCTAGAAAAATACTTTGCAAGAATTATAACTAGAACTATTTTAGCAAAATCTGAAGGTTGAAATGAAAAAAAACCAAAATTGAACCAACTTTGAGCACCATGAGAAACTTTACCAAGAACAAACAATGCACTGAGAAGTCCTGTCGTCGCAAGGAACAAGGTTACAGAAACTGACGTAGAACGAAGTGATCTTGCATCAATAAAACTAACCGCAAAAAATACAATGACCGAAAAGATTATCACCGCTATCTGATGAAATGCAAAATAATTATCCCCCGTAAAGGAATACATCGTAATCAAACCAGCCGCTAGAACTGGTATAACAGAAAAAAATAGCCACCAATCTATATGTGATGATTCTAGGTTTTCTTTAGCACCAATCTTTGATATTGAAAATAATGAAAGTTTCACCTCCCTATTCTGCCACATAGAGCACTTCAATGGAAATCACTTCACCGTTTCTGTTGATATTCCAAGTGAAAGGTGCGACTTCGGTTGATTGTGGAGGTATCTGATCTAAGGTTGTCTTAGAAAAACCGATGGCATCATTTTCCTTGTTATATAAAACAACAAAGACACTTATCCTACCGATTGTCTCTAAACTATTATTCTTCAAACTGACTTGAAGTGAAGAACCTGTAGAATCCTCACGATAATCTTTGTTACCAACAACGATAGGTGAAAGTGTATCTATTTTTTTATACCAATTTGGAACAGACGTAAATTCAAACGAGACTTTGGTTGGTATTCGCTTCCCTACATTCACAGCCCCCTGAAAAGCCAATGTGTTCCTGTGTGGTGGCAGTGTTATCGTACTAGCTTGATCAATAATAAGGATCCCGTCTTTGTCATACAAAGACATGTGATATGGAACATTTTTTGCTTCACCTTCTGTATTTGGATTGATTATATAAGTAGCGACATTGTAAAGCTCTGGTGCAACCTTTTCCAATCGTGTCCAAGCAACATTAGGAGACGTAAAGGAACTTTGGCAAAGAAGAGAACATCTACCTCCACAATCCAAACCCTGTTCACCACCATTCTGGATACCATCAAAACAAGTCGGGGCTTTGTAGAAAACAAGAAATGCTGGTACACCAATACCACCAACAACTATTACACCAGCAATAGTTGCATACAATAATTTTCTTTTTGAGGACCAAGATATCATGAGGAAAGGTTAGGGATTTATACTATGAAAGAGGACTTGTGGACAGAGCCCAAATTAATGCGACCATAACCGGAACACCTATAACCATAAAAGCAATCAACCATTTTTTGAATGTAGCTGTAACAACATTTGGTAGACGTGTTACCTTCAAAGAACTGTAGAGTTTGTACATATATATCAAAGCTAATGGACTCAATACCGTAGTCAATCCTAAATTAAGGATTATTCCCAAAACTACTTCACCTGTAGATTTTGGCTGAATACTCAAAAGTGACTGGATGATAAAAGCTAATCCAGCCAGAACAATAGCTCCAATAATATAAACAAGGGCCAAGAAGAGAATACGGCCAAATGTTTCAAACCATCTACCACTAACCAAGCTATAACTTTCTTCTAGTGCAGAAAGGCCTTTTTTATTTTCCAATACAAGAGTAAATAGGTACATTCCAACATAGACTCCGACTATTATTCCAGGGATGACTAAAAATACAGCTGAACCAAAGAATACTAATGTCTGAATAATGACCAACAAAATAACAGACCAGAAATATTTGAATCCAAACTTATACTGATCTTTGAATTTTATAGCTACACCAGGCTCTGTAGACAATCTATGAATAGCACCTATAGCCGCTGATTGCATAGGAACATAGAATACAATTGCCACCAAAATCATAATAATCGCGATAAGAATTAACAATGGGTTTCTGGTCATAGCAAAAATCTGACCGATATACATCACAGCTGTAGGAGCTATGACAATAGGGACAATCACTTTCCAATTATTCTTGAATAATTGCCAAGCTGAAATAAAAAGGCTTACTGGACCCTCTAGGAGTTTTGAACTTTCAATTTGATTCTGATTTGGCGTAGGGAGGTTAACGTTTGTATTTGGTTCCATAAAATTATAAATAATATTAAACGATAAGAACTATTGGTATATTATCGCATACTCAACCTCGTCTTGTCATTCGTGAGGTCCGACCTCACGGTAAACAAAAAGCACCCTGAGCTTGTCGAAGGGTGCTTTTTACTAAACTATTGAAAACCTTGAATCCTATGTTCTGGCGGCAAGCTACTTTCGCCCATTAGGACTATCATCGCCGCAACTACGTTTAACTTCCGTGTTCGGAATGGGAACGGGTGTTGCCATAGCGCCAAACCACCAGAACGCAGGATTCAAGAAGCAAGAGTAGAGATAGGAGTTAAGAGTTAAGAGTTAAGAAAAACGCATTTTTTGTGTTCTTCTTACCTCTTACCTCCTATCTCTTACCTCTCCTCGTGCCCACATATCTCAAATATAATTACACGCAATATGAACAAATGTATTCACGTACAAAGTTCCTAATAGGATGGGCGGATTAGTACTTCACGGCTCAACACCTTACGGTGCTTACACCTAAAGCCTATCAACGTAATCATCTCTTACGGGCCTCATCCGATACCTAATCTTGGGGCCGGCTTCCCGCTTATATGCTTTCAGCGGTTATCCGATCCAGACATAGCTGCCCTGCGGTGCCGTTGGCACGACAGCAGGTAGACCAGAGGTCTGTTCAACTCGG
>JBAYFZ010000011.1 GCA_041666915.1 Candidatus Paceibacterota bacterium | reverse complement strand
TTAATTCTGCAATTTGTTCGCTTGTAAATATTGTTCTCATGTTCTTTTGTTAATGATTAATTCTAACAAAAGAAAGCAGTAAACACTTAAGTTAGTGTCTACTAAATGGGGTACGTATCATGGTGCCCGGGGTGGGAATCGAACCCCTAATATCTCACTGGTAAGATGAGAATATTGTAGCCATACTACACCCTTGGAAGGATTGCACCCTCCACATTTGGAAGGATATCAGAACGAATTAAAATCTTGATTAAGAAAGGTTAAAGAAACAATAAAAAAGTTATGAAGAAACGATGAAGATTTTTTAGCGAGGTTTAATTCAACCCCTTGACTTTTTGGAATAACTAGTATACAATACTGGGTATTAGAAGTTTAACCGTGCATGCTCTTTAAATATGGCTTTAATCAGCCATTAAATGAGAACAAATGCGCCAATAGTATGACAAAATCAATCAATTCAAAGTATCTTTTCGCGACACTGACGATAGTGTTCATTTTTGGCGCTATCTTGGTTATGCCGGTAAATGCTAGTGCAAATTATAGTTATGGTAACCCATTTGGTACTCCCTATTTCGGTAATGAATACGGTTATTACCGTTCATCTCCAATAGTTATTCAACAGCCTGTATACGTACAGCAACCAGTTTATGTACAACCACAACCTATCTATGTTCAGCAACCAGTGGTCGTACAACAGCCTGTTATTATTCAACAGCCTGTCTATAACAATTTGTCAGTCTCTTGTAGAGTAAATCAAGTCTATAATTCAAACAATAATTATTCGGCTTCAGTTAGTTGGTCAGCTTATCCTTCAGGAGGTAATGGATATTACACTTATAGTTGGTCAGGTACAGATGGACTTTATGGTTCAAGTAAAGATATTTATTATAATTATTCAAACTCTGGTTTGAAATACGCTTCAGTAACAGTTTACTCAAACGGTCAGTCTGTAACACAAAGTTGTTCTGCTCCAGTTTCTATTGGTCAGAATTATTATCAAACAAATTATCAACCTGTATATCAGCAAACATACCAAGTAGGAATGTATTCAAACACTCTTGATATTGGTTGTTACGCTGATCCTACAAATGCCAAGATTAATCAGCCTATAAATTGGAATGCTGAGGTCACTGGCGGAGTCGCCCCTTATACTTATTCTTGGTCTGGTTCTGATAACCTTACAGGTTCAGGAAGTTCAATTATCAAGTATTATTCTACATCCGGTTCCAAGAATGCTATCGTCACTGTAACTTCAGCTGATGGTCGCACAGGAACAAAGGCATGTAGTAATTCACTTGCTATTGCTGCACCTTACAAAGCTGTAGTAAAGAAAGTGGCTCCTGTAACAACAGCTGTTGTTACTCCAGCTCCAGTCGTCAATTCCAACTTGTCTGCCGCTTCTCTATTCTCATTGGAAAATGTTCCTTGGGGTTGGGTAGCTATCATTATTATCCTTATCTTGTTCTTCACTGTATTTTATCTCTTGTTCAATAGGAAGAAGATTTAAGGAACAGGGAGTTAAGAGGTAGGAGGTAAGAGGCAGGCGGGTGCAATCCAAATAAAATGTATAAGTAAAAAGCCCTTCGGGGCTTTTTACGTGTCTGAGATATTTTCTAATTATTTTCTCTCTTTAATTTCTTCTACAATCTTTTTCAAAACTTCCTCAGCATCTAGTTGACCGATTTGACCATGATCACGACTTTCTAAAGTCACTTTATTTGCAGTCATATCTTTGTCGCCGATGATAATAAAGTAAGGAATTTTTGAAGTCTTGGCATTTCTGATCTTTTTACCAAAGCCGTCATTGGACATATCTACTTCTGAACGAACCATTTCATTGCGCAACATGTCATTCATTTTCTTTGCTGTTTCAAGGTGAGCTTCAGCAACAGGAATAACTTTGACTTGGATCGGAGCCAACCAAAGAGGGAAATTGCCACCGTAGTGCTCTATAAGGAAGCCGATGAAGCGTTCGTGAGTACCGAGTGGAGCACGGTGAATACAAAGAGGTGTCTTGGCAGTGCCATCTTTGTCTGTATATACAAGGTCAAAACGTTTTGGTACGGCGAAGTCTACTTGATTGGTTGCTAGAGTGAATTCACGACCGATAGCACTCCAGACTTGCACGTCAATCTTTGGTCCATAGAAAGCGGCCTCGTTCGGTACTTCTATAAATGGAATATTAGAATCAACCAGCACTTTGCGTACCATATCTTCCGTCTTTTTCCATAGCTCAGGTTCATTGACGAATTTTTCACCGAGTCTTTTTGGATCGTGAGTTGAAAAACGCATGATGTATTTTTTTACACCAAAGATCTGGAAGTATTTGATATACATGTCGTTCACTGCTCGGAATTCACTAGCAAATTGTTCTTCGGTGCAATAAATATGTGCATCGTTCATTTGCATTGTTCGTACACGCATGAGACCAAAGAGTTCACCACTTTTTTCGTGGCGATAACATGTTCCGTATTCTGCCAAACGTAGAGGTAATTCTCGATAACTTCTCATCCTTGAACCGAAGATTTTGTGATGATGAGGGCAATTCATGGCCTTCATATAATATTTTCCACCTTCATATTCCATAGGAGGGAACATACTCTCTTCGTAATATGGTAAGTGACCACTTCTTATATACATTGAATCCTTTGCTATATGAGGAGTTCTGACTCGAACATAATTCATCTTAAATTCAGTCTCTTTGGCTAGTGCTTCCAAAGCCTCTATCATTGCTCCGCCATTTGGAAGCCAGAGAGGGAGTCCAGGTCCTACATCATCGTCAAATTCAAAGATATCCATTTCTTTACCTAGTTTGCGGTGATCTCTTTTTTCAGCTTCTTTGACCATTGTTTCGTATTCGTCTAGTTCTTGTTTCGTATTGAAAGATAAACCGTAAATACGTGTGAGCATTTTATTTTTCTCACTGCCACGCCAATAAGCACCGGCGATACGATTTAGTTTGAATGAGTCGGAAGCGATCTCTTTGGCTGGATTTTCTGAATGACCACCACGACAGAGGTCGGTGAAGGAAGAAGTTGGGAGTTGGGAGTTGGGAGTTGGAGAAGTGGAGCCGGCAGTGTAAACGGTTATAGGTTCGTTTTTGGAGACAATCTCTTCAATGAGTTCTAATTTGTATGGATTGTCTTTGAATAATTTACGAGCATCATCAGCTGAGATTTCTTGACCTTTTATTTCTTTCCAAGAAGGAAGAGTTTTTCTCATCTTTTTTTCTATATCTTTCAAATCTTCAGCAACGATAGGTTTTGAAAATTCAAAGTCGTAATAGAATCCGTTGTCTACAGCTGGACCAATGGTTGGTTTTGCATCGGGGTATATCTCTAATACCGCCGAAGCCAAGAGATGAGCGAGAGTGTGGCGAACATGTTCTAGTTGTTCCTTGTTATTTTGGTCCATATAATTTTATTTTAATAAATTTACTAATGATTTTTTAAAAAAGAAATGCCCAGGCAACGCGAAGAATTGCGTTGCCCGGGCGATGAAGATCGCGGTTCCACCGGACTTTGCTCTTGCCTATTGGCAAGGGCCTCCATTCCTACTTCATTGTGGATTGGGTACACCTAGATGTGGTACAACACAGTTTTTTTCGGTGTACATGGATTTTTCCATCGGCGTTTGGTAGACACCGCGACTTCCTACACTCCTTGGTTTATTGACCGACTCGACAATTATAGTAGCATGATAATGATACAAAAATAGGGGGAAGATGTAAAGGGCTTTTCTTCATTGTTTCTTTAATCTTTCTTAATCAGGATTTTAACTTGTTTTGATATAGTTGTGTTGAGCCGGTTGTTTGGTAACGTGATTGGACTTGTCATTCCATATCACAGGGGTCCGATTCCCCTAACCGGCTAAGTAAAATGAAGTTTGTGGTTGACAAATTATTCATAATTTTGTTATCATTGTACCAATGACAAGTCCTATCAATTGATACCAAACATGATATGGAAAACAAGACCGCTTTATAGCGGTTTTGTTTTTTAATCGAAACAGAGTTAAATTATAAAAAGTAAACACTTGACTGGCTTATAACATAAGTGGTAAAACTATGAATAGAAAGAATAAAAGCCCAGCAGGGCAATTGATAATTGAAAACTAAAAACAATGTATAGAAGGAAAAATTATGAAAACGATGGAAAAACCAAGCTGTTTACATATAAGTAATTCTTCCGGTTCTGATATTGATATCTTTGGACCTAGGGAGGTTGCAAAGATTGGTGGTGTAATGATTCCAAAATTCACACCCAGCATCCCGTTTACAAGAGAGGATATGAGAATAGCTTGTAAATTGGGTCAGTATCTGATTTTTCAAGTGAGCAAAGCCAGTGATGGTTTTCCGCTTACTATGAATAAGATTCGCGATTCTCTCGGTAATAAATTGGAAGGAGATACCTTTCTGAAGAATTCCAGATTTTGCGAACCGGAGTATTTCTTTTCCGGAAGTACACCGTATGCTGGTTGGAAATTGGTTAGCAGGGAAGTCATTCCTGGATCTGTTGGCAAGGACTATGTTGAACAGACACAGGCGATTGCTGATTATCTAAGGAACGAAGTCTATGATGGACAGGAATTGCCTGGGGAGTACCAAAAGGCTGTTGATGAGTTTGAGGCTTGTAGGGAAAATCTCCGAGAGCTTCTCAATGATGGTCATTGGAGAGATGTTACCGGTAAATGCCTCAATCTTAAATTGAACAGGCTTTTCCGTCCGACACCAGTGGAGGTAATCTACAATCTGATGGTTTGTTTGATTGTAAATCAAGAACGTTTATTGGAAGATACTTATGCTTCAACCCGTGAGCGTTTCTCTGATGGTGGCATCGTTGTTGTTGGTGAATGGGATACAAAGGGCATAGGCGTATATGATGTTTGTGCCACTAGGTCGGTTGACGAGATTGGTGTTTATTTCTGTCGCGGTGCAATCCCGGAATCATAAGAAATCGTTTTGGTTACAAAAAAGCGCATGTCAGCTCTACTGATATGCGTTTTTCTTTATCAAGGTCCGACCTTGATTTACAACCCTTTTACTCTATCAAGAATAAATCCTTTTTCATTATTTCTAGTATTAACTTTGGCTTTGACTGCTAAACATTTGTCTACAACTATCAGTTCGCGAAATTCTTTGTAAGTCCTAGGGAAGACCACGGCTTCAGCTGAGCCGGAAAAATCAGAAAGAGTGATGAATGCCATGGTTTCATTATTTTTTGTTTGAACAAGACGTACTTCGTTTATGATCGCAGCAAAGATAACCAACGAATCTTCTTTGGCAGTTTCCAAAGCCTTTTTTATATTCATCTCTTTTTTCTCAATCATGCTTCGATAACGTTCTAGTGGATGACCAGAAACATAAAGTCCCAGAAGTTCTTTTTCCCAAGTCAGTCGATCGTGCATCTCTACAGGAGGAACTTTATTTAAGCGAAGAGTTGGTACACTGGCATGATCAGACATTGTTCCAAAGAGGGAATTTTGGTCGGAATTATTAGCGGAATTTTCTTTGTTGTAATCAAGTAAAAGGTCAATGTTGCCAAGTAAAGTTCCACGATCTTCTCCAAAACAATCCATTGCTCCGGCTTTGATGAGTGATTCTAGAGATTTTTTATTTAAGTTACGATCTTTTACGCGATCTAGGAAATTGGATAGAGATTTGAATTTACCATTTTTCTTTCGCTCATCAATAATAGCTGTAGAGATACCTTGTCCAAAGTTTTTGATTGTTACTAGTCCGAAACGGATACGATAAGAGTGGGAGCCAGAAGCCTCCAGTTCTTTAACCACCGTAAACTGACTGAAACTTTCATTTACATCTGGTGGTAAGACGGGAATACCTATGCGTTTACATTCGGCAATAGTTTCGGCTACTTTTTCTGTCTCACCTTGTTCAGATGTTAGAACAGCTGAAAGGTAAATTTCAGGGAAGTGGGCTTTGAGATATGCGGTGAGATAGGCTACGCGACCATATGATACAGAGTGAGCTTTGTTGAATCCGTAAGCAGCAAAAGGTTCAATCCATTTCCAGATTTCTTTGGCTTTCTTTTCTGACCACTTACTGTGCTTGATACAACCTTCAATAAACTTTTCTTTTTGTTTGGCCATTTCTTCCGGAATCTTTTTACCGACAGCTTTACGGAATTTATCCACTTCTATCCAACTATATCCAGCCAAGTCGTGAGCCATGATGAGGAGGTCATCTTGATAGACGAGAACGCCGTAAGTTTTCTGAAGAATCCTCTCTAGGGCAGGATCAAGGTATTTGATCAGTTTTGGGTCGTGTTTGCGAGCTATGTAGTCAGGGATGAATTGGATAGGGCCTGGGCGATATAATGCCACCATGGCGTTTATATCGTGAATAGTAGAGGGTTTGAGCTCTTTCAGGAATCTGGTCATGCCGTCACCGTTCAATTGGAACAAATCGGCAGTTTCGCCACGAGCCAACATTTCAAATGTTTTCTTATCATCAACTGGTATTGTGTCAGCACTTATTTTTACACCGTCAATTTTTTCTATACGATTGATAGCGTCAGCGATGATGGTCAAGTTTTTTAAGCCCAAGAAGTCAAACTTGAGTAACCCAGCTTCTTCTATTGAATACATGTCGTATTGAGTGATGATCTTACCTTCTCCTTTTGGATCAAATTGTAATGCGGTAAAGTCGGTGAGAGCTGTAGGTGATATGACCACTCCAGCAGCGTGAACTCCGATGTGCCGAGCACAGCCTTCAATCTTTCTGGCCATATCTATAATCTTTTTTGTATCTTCATTGCTGTTATACAATTCTTTGAGTTCAGGAACTTGTTCAAAAGCATGATCAATAGTCATTGGAAAACCTTGTGAACCCATAGGTATCAATTTAGAAATACGATCACCGATATCGTAAGAGTAACCCATGGCTCTAGCTACATCGCGAACAGAACCGCGCGCCATCATTGTTCCGAAGGTTCCTATCTGAGCAACTTTGTCTGCACCATATTTGCGACGGACATAGTCAATAACTTCGTCTCGACGATCGTCGGCATAGTCCATATCAATATCGGGAGCAGAAGGACGATCTGGATTTAGGAATCTTTCAAAGGGGATTTCGTATTCAATCGGGTTGATATTTGTAATACCAGACAAGAATGTAACTAGAGATCCAGAGACGGATCCGCGGATGTTGGAGAGGATGCCGTTCTCGCGAGCGAAGCGTAACATGTCTGCCACCACAAGAAAGTAAGGTGAGTAACCTTTATCTTTGATAATTTTTAATTCGTATTCAGCACGCTTGATGAGCTCTTCGGTTTGAGGAACATTTCTCTTTGCAAAACCTTCGTACACAAGATAGCGGAGTTCGTCATCAGGAGTTCTTCCACTTTCCACTTTGAAAGCGGGGAATACCCAGTTTCCAAGTTTGAGTTCTAGGTTGCACATCTCGGCGATCTTGGCAGTATTTTCTATAGCCTCAGGCATATCTTTGAAAAGTTCCTCTGCACGTTCGCTGGAGATGAAAGAGAAATCATCTTCGTCTCCGTCAGAAACTTTTTCTGAAGAATCACTGTGAGAATTTACACGAAGTAATGTTTCTCTGGCGAAACGATCTTCTTGATGGAGATAATAAACATCGTGAGCAGCCATTACTGGAATATTTTGTTCCTTGGCAAATTCATATAAAACTTTCATATTTTCCTCATGACCGTCAATCTCAGGATGATGAGTTATTTCTATGAAAAGGCGGTCTCCGAAAACTTTTTTATAAAATTCAACAACCTCCTTGGCTTTATCCTGATTGCGACTTTTCAAAGATTGAGCTATGTCTCCAGAAAATGATGGTGAAATAGCGATGAGACCCTCGTTATATTTTTCAAGTAATTCTTTATCTATACGAGGTTTGTAGTAGAAACCTTCAAGGTTTGAATCCGTAACCAATTTGACCAAGTTTCTGTAACCAGTTTCATTCATAGCGAGAAGTACTAGGCGAGTACGGCGATTATCTATGCCAGCTTGCATATCCTTGCGAGTTCTGACAGCAACATAAAAATCTACACCAATGATTGGCTTTATCTCTTTTTTCTGACAAGTTTTGTAAAATTCAATAGCGGCATAAAGATTGCCGTTGTCGGTAATAGCTAGAGAGGTCATACCACATTTTTTGGCTTCAGAAACCAGATCATCAAGCTTTGGCAAGGCTGTCAGTAGTGAATAGTGGGAATGGGTATGAAGGTGGGTGAAGCGACTCATTAAAGTAGTATAGCTTAATTCGTAACGCAGTAAAGTTATTGTATTATGTGTCATTCCCGCGAAGGCGATTCAGCAGAATCGTGTCGAATGGACCGGGAATCCAGGATATAACCAATGAAAATATTGTATTAATTGTAATTGAATGCCATCATTTGGTTATGAAATACTTGGTTGGAATAGATGAGGTTGGTCGTGGCCCTATAGCTGGGTCTGTAGCTGTAGGGGCTTTTGTATTTCTTGATAATAAGGCGGGTAGATTGTTTCGTGGTGTAAAAGAATCAAAACAACTAAGTGAAGAACAAAGAGAGAAATGGTTTGCTGTAATTGAAAAAGTGAAGAAAGAGGGTTTCGTAGATTTTTGCGTTACATTTCAAAGTGAAAAAATAATAGACATAAAAGGACTTTCTTGGGCAATAAAAAAAGCACTTTCAACTTCTTTAGATAAGGTGACAAAATCAAATAAAATAAAACCAAGTGAGACTCGAGCACTACTTGACGGTGGTTTGAAGGCACCTATTGAATTTACAGATCAGAAAACAATCATCAAAGGTGATGAAAAAGAAACTGTGATTGCTCTGGCTTCTATATGTGCCAAAGTCTTGCGTGATAGGAAAATGGTGAAATTGGGTAAGAAATATCCTCAATATGGATTTGGTGAGCATAAGGGGTATGGGACAAGGAAACATTATGGAGCTATAAAAAAGCATGGAATGTTGAAGGAACATAGGAAGAGTTTCTTGAAGAGATTTTAAGAACTCGGCGAACAAAACTTTGAGTTCATGTTTTCGAGACATTTCGGAACGACGCTGGATTGCGAGTTTTATAACTACGAATAGCGTCGTGAGAATAGGCAGCCCTGCGAGGCGTTCCCTAATACGAGCAGGGCTGACCGTGTCGAGATAAAC
>JBAYFZ010000010.1 GCA_041666915.1 Candidatus Paceibacterota bacterium | reverse complement strand
TCGTCTCTGGTAATATGCGTATACATATCCGTTGTTGTTGCTAGTCTGTTAACACTACTAGCGTACAGCAGCGGATATGTTCTTTACAAAAGTTAGTATTGCACTTCAGAGTGGAATTTTAGAGTGAGGCTTCCGGAAAACAAAAACCCCTATATAAAATAACACCTGTCGTCGACGTTAAGCCATTCCGGAGGTTACACCTCCGGAAAAAGAAACTTATTTCTCCAAATCCAAAACTTCATCAATACGGATCTGACTTACAAAATCTGGAATGTGACTGACCAAGACCATTGCACCTTCATACTTATCCAGAGCCTCAGCAATGATAGGAATATGACGGAAATTTATATGATTTGTTGGCTCGTCAAGAATGAGTAACCCTGGCTTCTGCAAAACAAGTCTGGCGAAAGCAACCAGACCTTTTTGACCTTCAGAGAGACTACCAATCTTGGTCTGCATCATATCCCCAACAATGAGAAAACCAGCAGCAGTTGCACGCATTGTTTCTTCTACTTGCTTATCCATAACCGAAAGGAGGGCGTCGTGAACTGTATCTTCAAAATTCAACATAGAAAAATCTTGGCGATAATAACCAACCCTCACACCTTCCAAAATTTTTGAACCTTCGGCTTTGCCGTTGGCAATAGATTCTAGCAATGTACTTTTACCAATACCGTTTGGACCTTTGAGTAAGAGATGTTGCTTGCGTCTAAGTATTACATTAGCTTTTCTCGTTACAAACTTACTAGCAGTATGCTCGCCCTTGGCATTTTTCTTTGAACTCAAAACTGAATACGAATTGATTGTCAAAATATTTCCTATGATGTCTGGCTGTGATGGTATCGTAAATGGTCTTATAGTCTTATCTTCCCTGCGAATATCAACCATCTCATCTTCTAGCTCCTCAGCTTTCTCGCGCATCCTTTTTGCAACTAGACGCATTTGACCTCCTTTATTTGCAAAGAAGTTGGCTTTGTCTTTATTTTCCTGAATCTCTTTTGCCAATCTAGCATTCTTGGTATTCTCTTTTTCTACTCTAGCAGTTATCTGAGCAACTACATCAAAATAGTCTCCGACATATTGTTCCAATTTTCTAGTATAAATATCCAAATACAAAACTCCATCTGTAAAAGCGTTTAGGAAACTAGCTTCGTGAGAAATGACCATCACCGTTTTTTCATATTTAATCAAAAAGTCAGTCAAATGTTCAATACCAGCTTTATCCAAATTATTTGTTGGTTCATCTAGAAGAAGTAAGTCTGGTTCTTGGACTAGAGCCGAAGCGAGCAAAAGTCTGGCTTGTTGACCACCAGAAAAAGATTTGACTATGCGATCGTGTATTTTTTCATGTCCTTTGAAATTGACCGCTTCTAGAGCTGTATCTATTCTAGGATCTATATCATAAACTTTTCCACCACCTTTCCTGAGTCCAGCCGAAACGGAATCATCAAAAGCTTTTTGGAAGAATTCTCGGACCGTGAGTTCCATCTCATTTCTAGGTATTACCTGTCTAGCGATGGCAATACTGAGATTGTTCTCTATGTGTATCTTTCCTGACTCTGGCTTGAGGCCACCTGTAATAAGTTGAAATATAGTACTCTTACCAGCCCCATTTTGACCCATTATGGTGACTTTGGAACCACGACGCAAAGAACAGTCAACCTCGTCAAGAATTGGCTTGTTGTGTCCATATTCAAAGGTAACCTCCTCAAACCTTAGTATTACTTCATCTTGTGCCATAGTCTATGAGAGTACCTTATTTTTGATATCGAGGGAAGAGTGCTCGACAAAAGCCTTTTACTGGTACAATATAGGAGAATAGAGCCAAAATTAATTGGTTCTTTGAAATAGAAAGGTAAGGTAGATTATGACAACCAAACTATCGATTCTCGGCTTAGTGAGAATCATTCAAGCTGGTATGGGAGTCAACATCTCCTCATGGGTATTAGCAAGGATTGCTGCAATCATTGGTGGTTGGGGTACAGTCTCTGGAGTTGCTCCAGACCGTATCCTTGCACTTGCTCTCCAACAAGGAGATGTCGGCGGACATTATCGCCGAGCTTTGAGTCATTTCCCTTTTCCGGAAATAGCTCAAATGGTTATAGACGCTTATTACATCCCTGAAGGAAATCCAAATAAACAACCTCTGAAAGCAGTACCTGTTTATAGTGTGAATCCTTCTAAACTTTTGATATCTCTCATCGTCTGTGCAAACTTTGCTTTCGTCTGGTTGGCGAAAGAAGGTCATAACAATACGATCAGTATCAACTATCTAGAAAAGATAGCCATGCCACATATGTACGCCATCACTGGTGCCATGTTGGCTGGAGTAGATGCAATAACCGTCGGTGCTGGAATACCACTTCAGATAACAGGAATTATAAATGCATTGTTAGAAGGTAAGGTTTTGAAATACCTCGTACCGGTCGTTGGAGAAAAAGAGTCTTATGAGATGAGTTTTGATCCGGAAAAGTTTTTCGGCGCCAAACTTCTCAATCTCAAAAAGCCAAAGTTTCTTCCGATCATTTCTTCCAATGTTTTGGCAGAGGTTCTGCTAAAGAAATTGCCCGCTGGTAGCATATTCGGATTCATCGTGGAAACATCAACCGCAGGTGGGCACAATGCTCCTCCAAGAATAAAGGGTGTTTTTAATGAACATGGCGATCCTGTTTACAGCGAGAAAGATAAAGTTAATTATATTAATCTCGCCAAACTAGGCCTTCCGTTCTGGATAGGTGGTTCGTACGCTTCTCCAGAAATGTTGGCTTGGGCATTACAACAAGGTGCAGCTGGAATCCAAGTGGGTTCTGCTTTCGCACTCTGTGAAGAATCAGGCTTGCGTCATGACTTGAAGGTAGAAGCTCGAAGGCTTGCCTTCTTGGGACAATCAACAATACGAACAAGCCCTTGTATTTCCCCTTCAGGTTTCCCATTCAAAGTTGCAATGATCAATGGGACATTGTCAGAAGAAAATGTTTACAAATCTCGAGTGAGAGTTTGTGACAAGGGAGTATTGGTCGTTCTCTACAAGAAAGCCGATGGAAGTATCGGTTACCGTTGTTCTGCAGAACCAGTTGAAGATTTTGTCCGTAAAGGCGGCAAGATCGAGGATACCATCGGAGCTGGTTGCATATGCAACGGTCTCATCACGACAGCTGGTCTCAAAAATGGAGACGAACCCCCTATCGTCACTTTAGGTGACGATCTACGTTTCGCCAGAATCCTAATGACAAACGAAAATAGTTCTTACACAGCAGAGGATGTTTACAAATATTTGTTATCATAGGACATACAAATAACACAACTACCCCCATTGTTTCGAGCAATCGAAATGGTGAGGGTGGTTTTTTTAATTGCAAAAGCAACACCTAACAATTTTTACATCAACCCCTTCATCGTCTCCACCGTCCTCAATACTCCCTTCTTCACTTGTGTAAAGATTTCAACGACCATACCTTTCAATAAACCAAACCATGAAGGTGCTTTAGGAACTGTAATATCTGTAGATGTAGAAGTTGGAACAAAGAGGTCTAGTGAAGATGATGCTAATTTGGAATATGTAACTGGTTTCTTGGTAACAGTTTTGACTATTGGTTTTTGAATGACTTTTGGAGCTACAGGTTTAGGAGTAGTTATTACAGGTCTAGTAGTGGTTGCTAATGTCTGATTTACTTGTGATGAGGTTGCTTGTGTATTGACTGGTGGATTTAACGGGTTTAATGGGTTTGGATTTAGAGGAGTCTTAGCCAAAGTACAAGATACTGATGTACCACCATTTGAACCCAAACAAGACCAGATGTTGTCTGTTGGGGTATCACTAAGATCAGAAGAAACACCAGCATTACAAATATTCACAGTACTACTACAAGAACCATTGATAGGGACCGGCTGATTTGGTACATAACTTCCACCAGCAGGACCGAGGCAATTTGGCATATCACCCCTTTCATAACAGATTTGAGCAGGAATCTTATTTGTCATAGGTGACAAATCGGGACCAACTGGAGGCCAAGGTGAACCTGACCACCAATAAGGGCGACTTCCGTAATAAAGAGAATTAGGAATCAACCGATTGGTTATAGATGAATCCCAAATAACACTTCTATCCAATGAATTATAATTCCCATGGCTAATCATAGTATTCAAAACTCTAGGATCAGGAATTGAAATCCCACTGTAACCAGCACCAGAAGCAATGTCTTGCCAAGTCCCTAGACGATAAACTTTTGTCATCAAACCAGAACTTCCCAAGACGTTTCCTACGTAATTTTCATAAAGATTACCTATCTGACTGTCAATCCCAAACATTGCGACGTATGTACCACGAGGAAGAGTACTCTTTACAGGAAGTGATTTGACCTCAACATTATTTCTAAAAAATGTATTCCATCTACTAGAACCCAAGACATTGTCATTCTTAATAGTCGCCGCAGTGTTACCTTCCCACAAATTCATATACGGCTGGCCACCGTGAGTTATCATGTCCCCCATGAGATAATCCGTATTTAAACCATTTTCATTTATTGGCTCTCTAGAATAATTGAAACCAAAAATATTACCTGTTCCTCCATACTCAGTTATCATTGAATGTCTCAACCGCTTGAAGATATTATTTTCTACAAGACTATCTGACGTCTTGGAAAAGAGAGTGACTCCATAACAAGCGTTGCCACCACAACTATAATTCCAAGTCTGTTCAAATCTAGAATCTCTTACTACAGTTCCATAAGAAGTATTAACTTTCACATGCCAATTCAAAGCATTTTTGCTTTCAATATTTTTTATCCAACAATTTACACAATTAGAAATATCAATATTATTTCCACCACCAACAGCATTACTAACTCTATCTATAGTCATATCTTCAATACCAATCTCCTTTACAAAAGTCCAACATCTAGATATGTAAGGATTGAATGAAGAATTATAGTTATAATTTAATGGACTCTGAACATCAAAATAATTTGAACCCTTAGCTATTATTTTATTCAACTGACCAACGGTCCTACCCATATAATTTGGAATATTTTCTGTTCCATCACCATTTTCCTGATCAATCATTATCAAATCTCCAGCTTTGTATACTGAAAAATCAGCATCCTGATTGTCAACGTATATCCTAGTACTACCTTTGGTTGCTCCTGATGTTGGATTTACATACTGAGAACACCCCCATGTGTGAGTAAATAAGATAGACCCTATATTGGAACCTGCCATGATGATCGTACTCCCTGGACCTGCACCACGAATACCTTTTGATCCAAGACCGATACCGACAGTTCCATCAATCAAAGATATTGACTTTGATACCTTATAAGTCCCTGCTGGCAAATAACAAAAAGTGTTTGCTGGTGTCTTCTTTATACAATCCTGAATTGAAGCAGTGTCATCAGTAACACCATCACCTTTTGCACCATCATCAACGATTGCATTTCTACCATTTGACCAAGAAGGAATATTAAAATTCAAACCAGCATTTCTAGACCAATCTATCTTTCTATCAGCTGGGATAATTTCTCCAGAATTATTGACGTATTTCTTATTGAAGGTTCCTGTAACTGTCACGTCTGAGCTAACAGATAACGTACAATTTCCCGTTGCAGGGCAACTTCCACCACTCCAGCCAACAAATATTGAATCTCCATCTGGAACAGCAGTCAGGGTGATTGATGTACCAGAAGTTATACCAGATTGATTACAAACTGAACCACAATTTATAGAACCACCAGTTATAACGCCTTGACCAGTACCTGTCTTTGATAATGTAACCGCATAAGTTGTTTGGGGTGGAGCAACAGGTGTCTCTGATGGAACCTCATTCACAGGAGGTGGAACGGGTACTACAGGTGATGAACCTCCTCCACTATAAATAGTAGCTACCTCTTGATCAGAAATGGCTCTATTATAAATTCTCAAATCATCCATCGCACCACCAAAATATGTACCGAATGGCCACAAGCCTATTGATGACGAAAAATTACTTGAAGGGGCAACCCATGGATGACTATCAGAATAAACTTGGTTACCATTTATAAATAAACGGTATCCTCCAGAGTCAGCAGTTACAACTATTTGATACCACTGACCAAGTGCTGGCAAACTTGCAACTGGTACAGTATAGGAATCGTGACTATTGTGAAAGAAAATTATTCCGGACGAAGATGGATTATCAAATTCAACTCCGAAACCAAACCCAACCGCACCAGAACTTTCAAAGACACCAAAAATCCCCTGTCTAGCATATAAAGCACTCTTTGTAGGATATATCCATGTTGATATAGAAATTCCAGTAGAAGGAATCAGAGATGCACTATTACCAGTAGATACATAATCATCAACACCATCTAACTGTATAGCACTTCCAATCTTTCCAGATGTCCATGTTGACCCATTCAATAATGTACCATTGCTACCACCAGTAGAATCCACCGCAGTCGCCCCGCTCCCTTCATCAAATTTCCACCAACTAACCAACCCCGAACCAGCACCGTCTATGGCTGCGAGTTGGGTATGAACAGGGAGAGAATCAATAGTTGTAGTGACCGATGAACTTTTTGAAACAATATCCAAAGCACCGATCATTCCGAGAGTTATAACAGCGAGAATATAAATGTTTTTGGGGTATACGTACATGTATAGAGATGCTTAAAATCATCTCTATTTTATCACAAAATATTGCGATGTCCGACATCACAAAAATATCACTTTTTTACCTAACCCTAATTTCAATCAATCCATTCGTGGTATCTACTATCGTTGAAGGTTCATTCTTTGGCAGATCACCGGCATCTAGTACTAGTCCTACCAAATCCTGACATTCATGCGGAGTTTGTTCTGACCATTTCTCTATACTATAAGGAGAAGGTGCACCAGAAATATTGGCAGAAGTTGCTGTAAAAGGTTTGCCAAATTCTTTTGAAATATTTGTGACCAAATTGTAGTCAGGAATACGTATTCCAAGCGTCCCTTGTTTGGAAGCAATTCCCTCTGCGGTATTGCCTAAACTTTTTGAAATAATAGTAAAAGGCCCTGGTAAATATTTATCGTAAGCGGATTCTGTAACACTACCGAGCTCAACATATTTTCTAGCCATTTCTTTATCGGAAACAATGACAGAAATAGGTTTACCTTCTCTTTTTGTTTTGTATTGAAACAATCGATCAACGGCCTTTTGGTTAGTAGCATCAGCACCGATACCATAACAAGTTTCTGTTGGAAATATTACAAGACCGCCGTTACGTAAGACTGTAACAGCTTTTGAGACGGCTTCGGCGGTGTTTTGCTCGGTTAATTTGAAGATGGTCATAACTAGAAACAGACCCTATTTAGCCTTTTTACTACGACCTTCTACACTTTCAATAGCCTTCAATGCCACCTCATCAAAATCAACATCTTGTTTTGCTTCTATATGCTTATATTCATCAAACTTTTTCTCTGCGATTTCCTCCATTAATTCGTGAGAGATTCTACCAGCATCCCGCAAGATAGCCCTACTGTTTATAGTCAAGAAGCCGTGTAATTTATCTATCCAATCTTTCATAGTCATAGGTATTCTTCGTCTAGCTTGTTCTGTAGCAAATATTAGATACTGCTCAACAAGTGCATTTAATTGAATTAGTTCTTCTTTATTGTAATAATTTTTAGCAATAATTACTTCCTCTTTAATAGGCTTAGATCCTCTAAAATTTGTAAGCCCTAAATTCTTCTTTCCACTATCTATTCTGTTAACTACAATCTCTGCCGCTGTGTTACCTGTAATTGCATAATGTACCTTATTTTGTACAGTTTTGAAAAATAGAATACTTTGCTCACTCGTAGGATCATAATCGGCACTTGTTGCATAAATATCAGTAATTTTTCTATAGAAACGTTTCTCAGAAGTACGGATATCAGCTATGCGACGAGTCAATTCTTCAAAATAATCAAAAGGAAGATCTGGATTCTTCAATCTCTCATCATCAAGTACAAATCCTTTGACTATATATTCACTAAGTCTAGCTGTAGCCCACTGGCGAAAAGCAGTTCCTTGTGGAGATTTTACTCTGTATCCCACTGCAATAATCATATCCAAATTGTAAAAATTCACTATATATTTTTTTCCATCAATAGCAGTATGCTGGAATTTCCGGCATACTGAATTCTCATCCAATTCACGCTCTTTAAAGATATTTCCAATATGTTCAGTGATCGTTTTTCGATCTTTTTGAAACAATTCTGCCATATGAGCTTGTGCCAACCACACAGTATTACCATCAAAACGAACATCAATCTTAATGTTCCCTCTTTGGTCCTTATATATAACAATCTGTGAATTCGGAGTCTCCATGCACCTATTCTACACCAATATAGATTATTTTTTTATAATAAATTTCACGGGTATCTCCAACGCATCATCATTTGCTGGTAAACCGGAAGGATTGTCTTTTTTCAAAATAAGTGACCCCCTATCTGAATACTGACCAGAAATGAGAGAGGTATCAAATGTGAGTACAGCTTTGAAAGGTACAAAATCTGATGTCATCCAATCACCATCTGCCGTCGCTATACCCCGCGCAATAATCTTACCATCCCAATCTGTAAGAAAAATAGGAAAGCTTGCCTCAAAGTACCAGTTGCCACGTGCTGATCCTGTAATATTAAGAGGACTTGATATGACAGCATTCGGAAGTGGGTTTGAAAGACGGATGAAATTTTCTTTTTCCAAAGTGTTGCCTATGTCCTCAGTAAAATGTTTTCCCTCTTTTGATATACACTGACGCGGATAACTTTCCATTACTGGATTACCAAAAGAAACACAATCTTCAAAGGTGATTGCTTCTGGTGTATTTTTTTGATTAGTAAACAAGTAAATAGCAACAATCAATAATAAGATTGCCAATATGCCGGTAGTTTTACCTATAAAAGATGTGCGAGGGTTCATAGGGTAAGTATAGCAGAATGTATTGACACTATTTTATAAAGAAGTAGTCTTATAACAAAAGTACATAGAAAGGCAAATAATGAAAAGAATCATAATTGTTAGACATGGTGAATACAACCATTTCCATAAAGGACTCGATGAACTCGGTCGCCAACAAATTGACGGTTTAGGTAAGTCCCTTAAACCTATAATCAACGGCGAAAGTGTCAAGATTATATCTTCCACCGCTAAAAGGGCTAAACAAAGTGCTCAGATTTTGGCAGATATGTTTAAGGTCAAATTCAAAGGATATAAATCACTCTGGTCTGGTCCTGGTTCTCCAAGAGATAAAGGTGTTTCTCCTGAAGAAATTGTCAGAATTATCCAAGGCATAAAATCAGAAAATCTGATTATGGTCACTCACCTTGAATACAGCGAGGAACTCCCGCAATTCATACGAGGTACCATTCTCGACGGAATCGGCAACGGATTCCCTAGTCATGAGACTGAGAAGGGCGAAGCCTGGGTAATTGATTGCGAAGCGAAGACCTGTGATCTTGTGAGACCGAAGTTTAAATGATTCGGAGGTTCACACCACTCATTCTGCACCACGATACATCGTGGTGCTTTTTTTATTGAATTTCTTATCTATTCTGTCTTCTTGTACTGAGATAAACCAAGAATATTTCCTTCAGAATCCTTAAACCAAGCCAAGAAACCCATCGCGCCGTTTTCGCCTAATGGAGTTTTACCTTTTACAACCATACCACCATTTTCAACAATTTTGTTTAATGCTAAATCAATATTATCAACATCAACATAAAACATTGGATAAGGCATACTAGGATCTCTCTTACTTGAACCACCGTTTATAAAACCCACTTCGGTTGGTTGCATCTTTTTGTTTACAGGACCGGTTTGCCAACTAGTATAACTAAATTGCTCCCACTCAAACGGTTTCCACTCAAATACATTTTGATAGAAATTTTTTGCTCTCTCCTTGTCATCCCAAGGAAATTCAAAGTGTGTGACTTTATTCATACGTTAATTAAAAATAAATAATAATTTTGATTATTATACCAAATCTTACTTAAAAACTCTGGTTGAGAGTATGGCACGAAATTGAAAATTATTTTAACTGGGGAAATAGCGTTTCAATCCTTTCAAATATGCTTCATTAAATAGTTTATCTAATAAGGGACTAATTCCCTTACATTCATCCGCAATCAGTTTTGCACCTTGTATATACTGACCACATTCATCAAATGTCATACTATTTGTTGGGTCAGTTGCAAGAAATCTAACATTTGAAGTCTGATCCGCAATCTTTACTCGACGAACACTATCACTTTCACTCCGTACCCTTTCAGCTTGTCTACGTTTTCTTTCAGGTAGTGGAAGGTTCTTAAACTCATCCAAATCAGTTAATCCGTGTACAATACTCATGACCATTTTACCAAAATGTTTTTCAATATCATTTAAGCTAGTCTGAGTATCTTCTACACTATCATGAAGCCAAGCGGCGGTAATCTCCTCATCACTTCCTCCAGATGCCCATACCAAATCAGCAACCTCTTGGATATGCATAATTTGAGGTCTCTTTACTCCTGCAATTGTAATTGCAAATATCGGCTCGTGTGCATTACGAGCGAATTCTTGTGCACGAGAAATAATATTTTTGTTTATCATGAAATTGATTTACTGGCCGTCTGGCTCGATATTGGAACTATTCTACGACAAGTAGTGCAAGACACCGATAATGAAAAAACTAATCCTATTCTCTGGATCTGAATGAGGTTATTTCATAGCCACCATCAGGAATCTTTTCAAACTTAATCACTCCAATTTTAGGATCTCCACGTAAACATTCTTGTGCTAATTCGATAATACTTTCCTTGAGACCTTCAGATGAACCCGCTTTCGTCCACTTAACTCTTCTATCAAATTTATACAAAGGAAATTGCTGGTCAAAATTGATTTCTTCTGTTTCTACTGCTGGTGGTTGATTCTCAGGAATTTTTTCTGTCATATTTTCTTGATTAAATTTTATTATGTTTATATTACCATATTTATCAACAATTTCATTTGCTGGCAGGGCTGGACGATGTTCGAACATTTCGCAATATAAATGAGTATGCAGTCAAGGCAATATACCACTTCTTCAGAAGCGTCTGTGCGTCCCCTTCCTTTACAATATCTGATTGGTTTCTGTTATATCATTCGGGAAGTATCGACGATATTTGGAATTGAAAAAAGACGGCAAATTTTGCCGGGAAAGGCAAATAAATTTTCAGATGTTTGCCTAGTTATACAGTTCTAATACTATTTAGAAATTATTTATCCTTATAAAAACAGCAAGTAATGATCTAATCGGTTATGAAGCTTCTTCCTCCACACTGAATTCCCCAAACGTACTATCCTCTTTTCTATATTCCACCACTATCGCAACAAGGTTATTTTTCAAGGCTTTGTAAGCAAACCTGTGAATATTATTGCATGGATCTAGTATGGGTTGATCCGCCAATACGTTTGCGAGATTTGAACGGAATGAAAACCAGTTTGCATTACTGTTGACCAAGCCATCAGGCAATCCATGTTCACCCAAGAAATATCCCATTTCTTTTCTCAATTCCATCATGTCAATAAAAGGAAGGAGTTTGGGTGCTGGATCAGAAATCTTGTTCAATGGTTTCTCAATAATTTCTTTATAAATATTATCCATTATGAATCCGATTTGTGGTGTGATTCTATCTTTTGCAGTATGCACAGACCAATCAGCGTAAAACCGAATTAAAGGATATGATCTAATTAAACCGTGATCAAGAATTTTACGCATTTCTACAAGCAGGTAAACAACCTGAGACTCTTCTGTCAGAGGCATATATGTCAGAAGAAACTTATTGAGCTTTGTAATTATTGCTGGTGTCATGTTCGAATCCTTGCTTAATATTTCGTATTTACGTAATAGCCATACCTTCCACTACACTTGTACCCATTTTTACCATTATGTTCACGTAGAGTTCCATCGTTAGTTGTTTTGCGAAAATTTCTACCACAAATGGTGCATCTGTAAATGTATTTTAATCCAGTTGATTGTCGTGCACCTCTATTTAGTAATGATCTTGGTGCTTGAGATGGCTTATTAGGATCAAAAAGATACCTGTCCTCAGGTAATTCACCAGCTTTTGACAATTCGACTGGAAAACGCGGGGTGAATTTGTCGCCAGTGTTTTCAATGGACTGAAAACCGCTAGGAATCATAGAACGGACTCCTGGAGGATTACTACCTCCTGAACAATTATAAACGTACAAATATTCTCTGGCGTCTCCATTCCGCTTTTCCAAATACTTCAACGAATATGGTTCAACGATTCTGTTCGCCCCATTGTAAGTAATCTTGAGAAGGGTCTGTTCCCGACCCGCCTTTAAAATTGGCATTCGCAGTTCGGGGGCAAAAAATGTAAATTGAGAATATCCATTATCCTGATAAGGATGGAACAAGACATCCAGGTCCGTCAGAAAACTTTCTATCGCTTCTTCAGCACCTATTACAATCGCTTTTGCACATACAATAGTTTTATTCCAACACTCTTTAAAATAATCAAAGGGAGTTTCGCGCAGAATTTCTTTCAAAACATGAGGGTTCCTTCCAAAAATGGTTTTTGCTATTAAGGTGCGAGCAACTTCATCCCGATTCAGAGATCCACCTAATAATTTGATTGAATAGGCGTAATCAAACAAATCCGGTGCGTGCTGCCGCTGAAGAAGACACTTTAACTTTGTGGCAATAATTTCCTCAAGTTTCATGCAGCGTATTTGGCAAGCGACTTGTGCCACGTCAGAATATGGATGGATGAGTGGAACTTTCTGTATGTCGAGCATGACTTTGTCAAAGCGAGTAATGTCCATTGAGATTTTAATTCTCAAATCATCACGCTTACCATAGAAATCCTTAAAATAAATTCTAACCTCATAAACTCGAAGATGTGCAGAAGTATTTTCGGACATTAACTTTGGGGAAAAAATATAATTTAAATTACGTGCAAATCGAGGTTGTAGATAGTGATTGCAAAATAAAATTTGAGGTAAATGCTTCAGCCAGGGTAAAACTAATATCAGGCGATGACCAGAATTCGCCGATGTTTTTCCTTGACTTATTATCAACATTAAAACGGTAATATTTCTAAAATCTTAGCCAATACGATTTCATATACTACCGGCGAATTAATAAAATTCATCGTGGTAATTAATAATTCGACGTAGCCGTAGTGATCCACCGTTTCAATTTGCCATCCACCTTCGCACGCGGGGTAGCAAACCGTTCCCGTGAAAGTGCAACAAGTTTGTCCTTCCGGCCAATGCGGTTTTGGAGTGGCGGGAGCATCTTCGCCCGGAACGGTTCTAGGTTAGTTCCGTTGTCAAGTAACTTCACCACCGCCTCATAACGATCAAGATCGGCAAGGGTACTTGCCGAGAAGGTGTTGCCAAATTCCTTTTCCATTACCTCAGCATCGGTATTGCCGATACGAAAGGCAATCAAGGTTCCCACATTGCCAAAAACCGCCTGGCGAATCGGCAGGGAAAGCTGGTCAATGTATTGATGCGAAAGTGTCAGGCACAGGTGATACTTGCGAGCTTCTGCCAGGATGGAAGCAAAAGCATCGGTTGAAAAGTTCTGAAACTCGTCAGCGCCGCCTATCAAATGAATTGCCATTCCTTTTCCTCCCGCAATCGCCTCGCTACAAAGAGTCGGACAAGGTATTGGATAACTCATTTTCGTCGCCATAGGATGAGGATTCCCACGATCCTCGATTAGATGAACATGTCCGTGGAAAAGAACCCTAACTTCCTTCTTGAATAGAGTTTCAAGCAATTGAGGTGCGAACCTGTTAACACATGTTTCTGTCCCGTATTGTATTGGATTGTGATGTGTCATTCCAATTCTGAGTCCTAACCTTCGTTCAGGAATACGTGCAATGTTCAGTAAGTATTCACGATTCACATCTCCCAAATCCTGACGCACAAGCTCCTTAATATCCTCAGAGGAACCACTTAATTTACCCAACTTAGTCCGAATATTTTCTGGAACCATACCTGAGAAATATCCCGAAACCAATAAGACAACCTCCAAATCATGCTCAGAAAATGTGACGACAGCGACCGGAGGCACCTTATTAGGATTTGACTTAAACCTCCGCACTATAACTTTCCCTTGCCCAAGTAACTCTTCCATCTTTCCGAATGGTGTAACACAAACAGCTTTTTTTGATAACATTTTCACAAACCTTTTCATTCGGTCAGCATGTCCGTCGGCCAACCAGGTCACGTCGTGATTTCCTGGAACAACTAGAATCCGCTCAGGAAAACAACCTCCCCAAAGCTTTAGAGAAAGATCCTTACACAGAGATTTGAAAGCTGCAAACTCCGTCTCAGCGGAGATGCTCGTCACATCTCCCGACACTATGATAATGTCTGGCCTCATTGATGGAAAGTCGGTTGCTAACTTCGCCAGTTGTGCCGCAAGCTCGCACGGATCGTTTTCCGTCTTGTTCAGTTTCCCAAAATGAATATCGGACATTTGCCATATC
>JBAYFZ010000009.1 GCA_041666915.1 Candidatus Paceibacterota bacterium | reverse complement strand
TTAATTCTGCAATTTGTTCGCTTGTAAATATTGTTCTCATGTTCTTTTGTTAATGATTAATTCTAACAAAAGAAAGCAGTAAACACTTAAGTTAGTGTCTACTAAATGGGGTACGTATCATGGCGGAGGGTAAGGGATTCGAACCCTTGGTGGGTTGCCCCACACACGCTTTCCAAGCGTGCGCACTAGACCGCTATGCGAACCCTCCTTGGAACAATCATCATAAACTAATTGCTAATTACCAGCAACCTAGAATTCAAGAACTAAGATTGACGAGATTACAAACCATCAGTCAGAAAATATTACCACCGACCACTCGCGCCACCACCGCCGGACATACCACCACCAAATCCGCCGAAGCCACCACCTCCGAAACCACCACTACCTCCGCCACCAAAGAACATTGGGAAGATACCACCATGACCGTCACCAGATTTTGGTGGATTTTTGGAAACGATGTAGTCAAAGATAAGTCCCAACATCGTAAAGATAATAATTGCTGTAATACCAGTAAAGAAGAAACCCCAGATAAGGCCAGCAACAATACCGACGACCGCACCTATCACGCCACCCAACCACCAAGATTTTGTTTTGCTTAGCAATCTAGTCAAGACACTACCAACAAAAAATATCAAGAATATAACCAATTCAAAGGTGACTTTTGAACCAGAAGATTTACTAGAATTACTTGGACTAGAAAAAGCGGCAGCGTCTGGAGAATTGGAAAGTATAGCGAGAACGGCGTTGACAGCACCTTTTGTACCAGAAGAATAATCCCCTGTCTTAAAAGCTGGAATCATAACATTACGAATAATGTTTCCAGATTGAATATCTGTAATCGTACCTTCAAGTCCATAACCAACTTCAATCCTAGCCTGACGATCATTTGGAGCAACGAGGATAAGTAAACCATTATCTCTATCCTTATTACCAATTCCCCATTCTTCAAAAAGTTTTATCGCATAAGTTTCTATTACTTCATCACCAAGAGAAGGGATAGTCACAACAACTATTTCAACACCAAAAGATTTCTCAAGTGAAGAAAGCTGACTATTCATCAATTGAATATCATCAACTTTCAAAACACCAGCAAAATCATTCACGAAACCACTGGATTTACCTGGACTGGTGTAAGCAAAGACACCGATAGGTATGATTAACCACACAAGTAATGTTGTGAGTATTTTGTTCATGAAGAATTATTCCTCTGTGTCATTCCCGCGAAGGCGATTTAGCAAAATCGTGTCGAATGGACCGGTGAATCCACGAAGACAACTAGAAGGATTTTTTGGTAATATCCTGGATTCCCGCCTTCGCGGGAATGACAACAAAATTAGAAACTAACTTTCGGAGCATTCTCCGCACCAGCAGTAGCATTGAAATATTCACGAGCACCAAAACCAAAGATTCCAGCAATGATGGAACTTGGGAATCTCATAACCTTCAAGTTATAGGTTTTAACGGATTCATTAAATCGTGTCCTTTCTACACTGACTCTATTTTCAGATCCTTCCAAATCGACCATCAAAGACTGGACAACTTCTGAAGATTTGAGTTGTGGATAATTTTCGGTAATGACTAACAATCTTCCGAGAGCACTTTCAACCTGACTAGCGGCAACGACTTTGTCATTTGTTGTAATAGCTCCAGAATATCTGGTACGAGCATCAGCGATGGCTGTAAATACAGCTTGTTCTTGCTTCATAACACCCTTTGCAGATTCTACAAGGTTAGGTATGAGATCAAAACGACGTTGGTATTGAGTCTCTATTTGTTTCCATTGAGTATCAGCAGAAACATTCAACGTAACAAGACTATTGTATGTAGACAAGCAATAGAGTCCTAAGGTTAAGACTATAACAAGAACTATTATAAGAATAATATTTTTATTCATAATTTTTAATTTATTAATGACTAATATTTTAACCATTAGAACTTCTAATGGTTAAATACTAATAACTAATTATTTCTTAACTGGAGCAACCTTGGACTCATCTTGTCCAGCTGGTCCTTGAACGAAGACGAAAGATTTGACCATATTTGTAAATTCGGTATCAGCAGTAGCTGTTATAGCTTTGTTATTGTTTTGAGCTTGAGTAATATTTGAACCTGTCAAACCCTTACTTTCTGGAGAGAGGGCAACTGAAGCAAATGAGAATGAATAACAAATGCTACCTTGTTGTAGAGAATACATTCTATTGAAGTATGAGCGACCTTGAACCGTATTGGACATAGAAATCATATTAACTGTGATGCCAGCTACCTTTATAGTTCCACGATCCTTGATAGTAGTAACTGGAGGAAAAGCACATTTTGCAGATACTATACTGATATCAGCTTGGAGTCTGTTAACTGTTGAAACTTGAGTTGAATCAATAGGCATAATGAAAGTTACACCTGTATTGGTATCACTAGCTTCCCATGCTGTTGGGTAATTGACTGCAAAACCTAGCTCTGCATTTTCATACTTTGAAGTCTTGGCTGATACTTTGGTTGTCTCGGTAACAGGTACAACAACGTTATTACCTGATACTTCACCAGCTGGATTGGTGGATGTATCTGATGTACTAGGAGTGGAAGAACTTCGTCCAAACCAGATTATTCCAACGATAACAACTATGAGCACAACAAGGGTTACTAAAGATGATTTCTTCATTAGATTAAATTATTAGTTAATTAATAGTAAATACGCTTTTATAAAGCATAGTTATCTCTATAGGATAGCATACCTACGGTATATTTCTCAACTGAAGGCTACCTAAAATACCATAGACAATATTCATCATATTATTGGCATCCACCAAGTGCTGTTCATCGTATTTCTTCACAAGAACTGGATCATCAACATATAAGCCAGCACCGTTGGCACCATGAGATTCTAGTAAGAGACTGTAACAAATACCGTTACCGTGAATATCGTACGAGATTTTTTTATAAATATTACCAACAGCGACATCATTTATTTCGGTCTTTGCGAAAGTTTTAGATTGCAACAAATCCGTAGAATTCCCCTTTTGCAGATCCTCCGAAAAATTTATCGTCAATGTTGAAGTAGACATATTGCCATAGTCAACCAATATGACTGGACCAAGACAAGTAGAACTGGCAGTAATAGTAATCTTCACATCATCTTCCAAAGGCCAGTGGAAATAATTCTTTTTTGGAAATGCCAAAATAAAAGATGAATCGCTATTATTCATTACCAAATTACGTGGATATTTAATACCAAAACCAAGTTCAACATTTTCATACATCTTCCAAGAAGTCGTATCTGACGTTGAAGTGGCAAATTCAAGGCTTGAACTAGCCGTATTTCTACCGTCAGCCGACTGACCAGAATCTGTTGAAGTCGAATTACTATTTTGTGAAGGGATCAGATCAAACTTCAAAGAATTCTTTTCTTGAATGTAATCGTACGCAGAAAAACCGACGAATCCGATAGAAGCTAGGATTACTAAGACGATGATTGTTATAAGAAAATTTTTCATTAACTTCTGTTGTCATTCCCGCGAAGGTGATTTAGTAAAATCATGTCGTATGGACCGGTAAATCCAGGATGTTACCACAAAATTCGTTTTCAAATAAATTATAACAGACTTTTATCTCGTAATAATCCTGGATTCCCGCCTTCGCGGGAATGACGCACGCGCAAATGACACGCAATCTAATACCCTCCTCCCCCCTCCTCCTTCTTCTCTTCAACCTCATCAGCAATAGCTGCTTCGGTGGTCAATAGTATAGCAGCTGCCGAACAAGCATTCTCCACACCTAGTCTGGTGACTTTGACAGGATCTACAATACCAGCCGTTATCATATCTGGGACCATTTCATCTTTTAGAGCATCATAGCCGATATTACCCTTACCATTCCTGATTTTATCAACAATGACCGAACCATCTTCTTTACCGGCATTGATAGCGATCTGTCTGGTTGGAGCCGAAAGGGCCTTGATGACTATTCTGTAACCGAGTTCTTGTTCTTTGGTTAGATTCTTCTTTGTCGCCAATGACTTTTCAACTTCATGAGCAGCTCTGATGAGTGCTGTACCTCCTCCAGCGACAATACCTTCTTCAATAGCGGCCTTGGTTGCATTCACCGCATCTTCTATTTTAAGTTTCAAATATTTCATCTCTGTTTCTGTAGCTGCACCTACACGAATAACAGCGACACCACCAGAAAGTTTTGCAATTCTAGTATCCATTTTTTCTGCTTCATATTTGGAATCAATCTGTTCTCTTTGTTTTTTGAGTTGACCAATCCTAGCTTCAATATCACTTTTCTTACCTTTACCACCAACAATGACCGTACTGTCCTTCTTGGAAATAACCTTGCGAGCTTTACCTAAGACAGAAAGGCTGGCGTTTTCAAATTTCATGCCAGTATCCTCCGTAACAACCGTGGCGCCGACTGTGACAGCGATATCTTCCAAAATTTCTTTCTTTTTATCACCATAACCAGGAGCTTTGATAGCTAGGACATTGAATGTTCCACGGAGTTTATTGACCACAAAAGTAGCCAGAGCTTCCCCATCTACATCATCGGCGATTATGACCAAATCTTTTTTACCACTTTTTGCCAACTGTTCAAGCATTGGAAGTATCTCTTTGATAGTAGAGATTTTCTTATCTGTAATCAAAATAGCAGGATCATTGAATTCAGCTTCCATTCTCTCAGAATTTGTAATCATGTAAGAAGATATGTAACCTTTATCAAATTCTATACCTTCAACAATCTCTGATTCCAAATCAGTAGACTGAGATTCTTCTACAGTAACAACTCCGTCTTTGCCTACTTTTTTGATTGTACCTGCAATGATGGCCCCTAGTTCGGCAGATTCAGAAGAAACCGTAGCAACTTGTTTGATCTCGTCGTCACTCTTGATAGGAGTAGCAATCTTCTTCAATACGGCTACAATATCTTTTGAGGCTGATTCAATACCAAAACGAAGTCCCATGGCATTTACACCCATAGTTGTTTCGCGCATACCTTCACTGACAATAGACTGGATGAGGATGGTAGCGGTAGTAGTTCCGTCTCCAGCAATATCGTTGGTTTTAGAAGCTACTTCCTTTACTATCTCTGCACCCATATTTTCAAATTTATCTTTCAAAACTATATCTTTGGCAATGGAAACGCCGTCATTTGTAATGGTTGGCGATCCGTAACCTCTGTCCAACACAACATTACGTCCACGTGGACCGATAGTTATCTTCACAACATTTGCAACAGCGTCAACACCATTTTTGAGAGCTTTACGAGCAGATTCGTTATAGAGGATTTTTTTGGACATAGGGTTTAGTTATTAGAGGTAAGAGGTAGGAGGTAAGAAATAAAAACAATGTGATTTGTGATTAATCTTAACTCTTAACTCTTATCTCCTAACTCTACTTAATAATTGCCAACACTTCACTCTCTTTCACTATATAATATTCTTCTTCTCCAATCTTAACCTTATCACCCCACTGGAAAAGCACTTTATCACCTTCTTTGACACCTATAGGAATAAGTTTACCATCTTCGTATCTTCCAGAACCAACAGCTACAACCTCGCCTCTTTTACTACCTTTATCTTCATTTACTGTTACAGGAATGATAATGCCTGAAGAAGTCCTTTTTTCTTTACTTTCACCGTCTTCTTTTATTAGAATTCTATCTTGCAGTGGTTTTATCTTTTTGGATATATCTTTCATGTTTTTAGATTATTACTAATAGTAAAGTTATTATATACAGAATACGCGATGACGCAAGGAGTCTTGTGTCATTCCCGCGAAGACGATTTAGCAAAATCGTATCAAATGGACCAGTAGATCTATGGTTACCACAGAATAGAGATTATTGATTCGTAATAATCCTGGATTCCCGCCTTCGCGGGAATGACAACAAAGTTGCAAAAAATCCAACATATGCTAACATCATAACCAATGAAGTCACTTCTCCCCTATTTTCAGATAATTCTGTCAGTCGTTTTGGTTGTTGTTATCTTGCTCCAAAAGACCGGAAATCAAGTAGGTGGGGCCTTCGGAGGCAGTGACAATTTCAGTTCAGCATTCCACACACGACGCGGATTTGAAAAGGTCTTGTTTACTACAACCATTATTATTGCCATCCTTTTTGCTGTTTCAGCATTGATTAGTCTTATCTAACCACAACTGCGAATTTCTAATTTTTAATTACTAATTTCTAAGAAAACCCCAATTTCTAAGTTCCAAACATTGAGAATTGGTATTTGGTCATTTCTTAGAAATTAAAAATTAGTAATTAGAAATTCTTACCTCTTAACTCAACCATTCAAATTATTTTATAAAACTGTTTACTCGTAATAATCCTAGATTCCCGCCTTCGCGGGAATGACACACCTAACCTCACCGTGAACCCTTCATCCCCTACAGAATTCCGCCTAAAAAACGGTTCCAAAATATTAAATTATATAAAGAATTTCTCAGCAACAGAGAAAACTATCTTCGGTGTACTTATTATCATCGCTGGATTTTCAGCTCTGATGTTAGCCGGAATGGTCAACAACAGCTTTATGACAGAGATTCCAAAACATGGCGGTGAATTACGTGAAGGTGTTATTGGTCTACCACATGTTATCAATCCTGTTTTAGTCGTAACAGATGTTGATCGTGATATCTCCACCCTTATCTATTCAGGATTGATGAAATATAACAACGGTGATCTTGTCACAGATTTGGCCGAATCATACAAAATATCAGAAGATGGCCTCACTTATTCATTCAAATTACGTCCAGGAACATACTTCCACGATGGAACTCCACTAACGACAAATGACATTGTCTTTACCATTCAAAAAATTCAAAATATTGCTCTGAAAAGTCCTCGCCGAGGCGATTGGAAAGACGTCGTGGTCACCGCTATATCGCCCAACGAGATCAAATTCACTCTAAAACAACCATATAGTCCTTTCATAACTAACACTACTATTGGTATATTACCAAAACATATTTGGAATAATCTAAATGACGATCAATTTGGCCTTTCTGAATATAACATTGAGCCAATCGGTTCCGGACCTTACAAACTCAAATCTCTCATTCGTGACGCAGGAGGCATTCCAAGCCAATACAAACTCGTAGTCTCAAAACAATATTATGCAAAAAAGCCATATTTAGATGCAATAACTTTCAATTTTTTCTCTGATATAGAAAAAGCCATCTTCGCTTTGGAAAATGAGACCATTGATAGTCTGTCTTCTATTTCACCAGATCAAGCAAAAAAGATCTCAACAGATTATGAAGATACTTACTCTGTTCTTTCTACACCACTATCCAGAATATTCGGGGTATTTTTCAATCAAAGTAACAATCCTGTATTGGCTGATAAAAATGTCCGCCAAGCTCTAGATATTTCTGTAGATCGTTCTTTAATTATCAAATCTATTTTTAATGACTACGGGATAGCTATTCAGGGTCCATTACCATCTGGAATGATTGCTTCAAAATCTGCAAATAGTCCAGCATCTTTTGATAAACCAGATTTAGCAAAAGCTAAGTCCATTCTAGAAAAAGCCGGCTGGAGTAAAAACCCTACAACAGGAATTTATGAGAAAAAGGGCGCAAAAAATACTATTCAAACATTATCTTTTGATATTTATACAGCAGATACACCTGACCTAAAGAAAGCTGCTGAAATGGTTAAAGATTATTGGAATGCACTCGGCGCAAAAGTTGGAATCAAAGTCTTTGAGCCATCTGACCTTTATCAAAACATCATTCGCCCACGTAAATATGACGCTCTCCTATTCGGTCAATTGATAGGCAAAGATCACGATGTCTATGCATTTTGGCACTCCTCACAGAGAAACTCTCCTGGTTTGAACGTTTCAATGTACGTCAATAATAAAGTTGATGCTTTGCTAGAAAACATCCGTAGTACAAACGATGATGAAGCCCGTAAGAATAAATATAAAGAACTAGACCAGCTCATTCGTGCAGACATACCTGCTGTCTTCTTATATTCACCAAACTTTACTTACGCCATACCAAAGAATCTACGAGCTGTAAATTCAGGAAAGATAGATTTAAATAATGTGACCATACCATCAGATCGTCTAAATTCTATTACCAACTGGTATCTAGTAACAGAAAAAGTTTGGAAAATATTCGCAAATAAATAATCATGAACAATCAACAAAACCCACAACAAAATAAAAAACCTGCTCCGGTTAGAACTTTCACTTCAAATGTTCCATTAAATACAGCAAGGACTCCAATAAAAACACCGTCAACCCCTCTGACCACCTCGACAGGCTCAACCCGCTCGACGAGCTCGGGGCAAGCAAGCACGGGGCAAGCAAACCCACACCGTATCGTCATGGGCAAAGCTATCCGCAAAAATCCAGAGATATTGCGTCACATTGCTGGTGCACGTATGAATGTTATGCGTAAAGAATCACGCGGAGGTGGTCGTAGACCAAGTCCAGCCCGTTCTCTCACACACAGTAAAGGTGAAGATATTATTCCTGCTTTAGCTCCAGATTCTATCCGTATCGTTCCATTAGGAGGTGTAGAAGAGATTGGACGTAATATGACGGCTATAGAATACGGCAACGATATAATCGTCATTGATATCGGCTTTCAATTCAAAGATGAAAATACTCCAGGTATAGATTACATCTTGCCAAATACAAAATATCTTGAAGAAAGACAGGGCAAGATTCGTGCTGTTATCATCACTCACGGTCACCTTGACCATATCGGGGGCATTCCTTATATCATGCCACGTATAGGCAATCCACCTTTGTATACACGCATGCTCACTTCTGTTCTCATTCAAAAAAGACAAGAGGAATTCCAACATGTTCCAAAACTAAATATTAAAGTCGTAGAAAAAGAAGAAACTATCACTTTAGGCAATTTGAAAGTAAAATTCTTCGCTGTTACTCACACCATTCCAGACGCTATGGGTGTTATCGTCCAAACACCTTATGGTTCCATCGTTCACACTGGCGACCTCAAACTAGATCATGACGGTGGTATACCAACTGCCGTGGAAGAAGCAGAGTATGATCGTGCTTTTCCAAAAACATCCGGAGGTGAAGCCTCCGGAAGAACACCGACTGGAGTCCTAATGCTCATGGCAGATTCCACCAACGTAGAAAACCCCGGCTTTTCTATTGCAGAAAAAGTTGTTCACAAAAATATTGAAGAAATCATCAAAAATGTCCAAGGTCGCCTCATCATCGCAACCTTCTCATCTCTTCTAGAGCGTCTCTTGAAAATCATTGACTTCGCAGAGAAGTACGGCAAAAAAGTCGTCGTTGAGGGACGCAGTATGAAATCCAACCTTGATATCTGTAAACATCTAGGCCTTATGAAAGCCAAAAATGAGACCATGATCACAAGTGATTCCATGGACAATTACCCACCAGACAGGATCATCATCCTTGCAACAGGTGCTCAAGGTGATGAATTTGCCGCTATGATGCGTATGTCCAACAAAACTCATACCAAGATCAAGATCACTCCACGTGACACGATCATGCTTTCATCTTCAGTTATTCCTGGTAATGAACGTGCTGTTCAAAAACTCAAAGACAATCTTTCTAGACAAGGTGCAAAGATCATTCACTATCGTATAGCTGACGTCCACTCTTCTGGTCACGCCAATCGCGACGAAACTGCTTGGATCCATCGCAAGATTCATCCAAAGTTCTTCATGCCTGTTCACGGATATCACTACATGTTGCGCGTTCACGGTGACATTGCAAAAGAAGCCAATGGTCTCAAAGAAGAAGATGTTGTCATTCCAGACAATAGTTCTATCATTGAAATTCAAAACGCTGGTACAAAAATAGTTAAACTCAAAGAAAAAGCTGCTTCTGGGTTGGTTCTAGTTGATGGATTCTCTGTAGGTGACGTACAAGATGTTGTCATTCGTGACCGTCAAATGCTCGCTCAAGATGGTATATTCATCGTCTTTGGTATCATCAATCTCTCCAATGGTAAGCTCAAAAAATCCCCTGATATTATTTCAAGAGGCTTCGTCTATCTCCGCGAGTCACAAGAATTACTACACGAAGTTCGTATTCTCATCAAAGATACTATTGAGAAGTCTACTCGTGGTCAAAATCCTATAAACGTTGATTTTGTCAAAGACAATATTACTGATGCAGTCAGCAAATTCCTTTTGACGAAGACAGCGAAGAGACCGATGGTGATACCGGTGATACTTACTATTTAGTTGGTGTCATTCCCGCGAAAGCGGGAATCCAGTGTAATACCATAAATTCTCGAATAATATGAATAAAACATTTTATGTTTATATTCTTGCAAGTGATGTAAACGGCACTCTGTATATTGGTGTTACAAATGATCTAAAGCGTCGATTATATGAACATAAAAATAATCTAGTAGACGGATTCACTGAAAAATACAATGTCCATAGATTAGTCTGGTATGACTACACTGACAATATTGAATCAGCTATACAAAGAGAAAAACAACTGAAGAAATGGAATCGTAAGTGGAAGATTGAGTTAATTGAGAAAACTAATCCTCAATGGAATGATTTACCTATTTAATATAGAGTATGAGGTATGACACTGGATTCCCGCTTTCGCGGGAATGACAACAATCATAACTACTAATTATCAATTCAATCTACAATAATACAAAACTCCCCAATCGAGGGGAGTTTTTATATATCCTAAATCTCATCTATGTATTGCGTGGATAGACCCACGCGGTCTCGTTACTTAAGATATTAGCAAATTGACCTTTAAAGTCAATGCTCTAAAAATTAGAAATTCTTTCTTACAATCCTTGCAATGGATCAATCATAGTCCTCTGAATAGAATCAGCTAGTGACAACACGCTATTTCCGTAGGTAGTATTTCCCTTCACCAAGCCACAAGCTCGGCCGGAGTAATATTTGCAGGCAGCATTACGTTCAGCTGTATATGTACCACTTCCCGCACCAAGATCAGACATGTAGATAGCTGAGGCCATAAAAGCATGGCCAGGATTCCAAGGGTCCGGCATACCAGAAATTCCTACGGCTGAAGCAACCCTTTCTTTGAAAATCACCCATGTAGAAGCAATAAACTGAGCGGGACCCATCGCGCCTCCCCAACCAATTTCCAATGGACAGGAGACAACTTGCTTGGAAGGGTCACCGCCGATTTGTTGCAAAATCTGAGTAAATGGTGGAATATCACGGGTTGGATTCATAACATGAGAAACCATATTTCCACTCTTAGCGTTGATACCGTCTCCAGTCTGCATATTCGTTACATAACATTTTCCTACATTACTTCCAAGATTAGATTCTTGAGTAATGACTGCCAATATCAACGCCGGTCTAACACCCGTCCTCTGTGATGCCAAAGTAGCATATTGAAGTGCCTGTCCAAATGGAATAGCGGCGGCATCGCGTAGTGAGAACAAAGCTGCTCGTATCTGTGCGGCGCGAGCCTGTTTCTGAGCAATCAGATTTGAATACGACTTCTCTGCGCCTTTACTCAAAGCCAATAATTGTTTTTGCTCAGCTTGATTACTTTGAATATTTTTCTGTTGTTGTTGAATAGCATATCTAGCATCTGTTTCTTTATTACGACGAGCATCAAGAGCATCTTTCTCGGCAGTAGTAGAAGCCTTATCAGAACGAAGTTGTTCAAAAGTTGTCTTCAAACCATCTTGGACTGCTTGGAATGAATCAAAATCTTTAAATAGACCACTAATACTGGTTTGAGATAAGACTAATTCTTCAATAGAAACATTCCCCATTTCATTTGTTTTGCGTAGAAGTTGAGCGAGTGTATCTTTACCACGATCAATGCGATCTTCAAGCTTATTTATCTTTGTTATTTTTACAGAAATATCATTGCCTAGACTTTGTATCAAAATATTTTTGGCTTTAATGTCCAATTCAGCAGAACGAATCTTTGCACTAAGGACGGCAATATCACGAGTAAGCGAAGCACTCTTGCCTTGCGCATTCGCCAATTCTTTTGCCGCTTGTTTTTGTTCAGCTTCAACCTGAGCCAATTCTTGTTGCAATTCAACTCTTTGCTGTGGAGTCAGTTCTGTAGTCTGAGCCTGCACGAAAGATGGGTAAATAAGTGTAGAAAAAGAAAAAACAGGCAAAAATAGCCCTATTACAGCCAAGATTAAAACGCTTCTTTTCATTGATTTATTATAGCAGATTTTACGGAAGCCTCGCTTCCGGAAAGCGAATTATTTTACCCGTGCCAAGGTATGTTTTGGTGCACCTTCGGCGTAGATTTGTTGGATACGATCGGCGGTGAGGACTTCGTTGAATAAAGCGAGATCGTATATAAAACCATTAAAATGTTTAAGGTAAGAACCATTATAATACGCAACACCAACAAATACACTATCAACTATAATACTACTCAAAGGTGACGAAAACGTGAACGGTGATACTGTTTTATATAATTTACCATCAACATAAAATCTTATAGTACCCGATACACCATCATCATAATAAGAATACGCCAAATTGACCCATTTTGCTTCTGGAATTCTATAATCTGTAACAAAACCAGGTGAAGGACCTACCGTCATATACCCCGATGGATTAAGCATCATATTTGCAGCATATTTTGTTCCAGAAGAATCTAAAGCTGAAAAAATCCCAGTAAATGAAAAACTAAAAGACATTACAGGTAGGTAAACCCAAACACTCGCCGTATAACCACCATTTTTTGCTAAATTGATATTTCTAGAAACAAGATTATTAGACGCAAAGTAATTGGTAGTATCATTGATTGAATCAGCTGAAAAATCTAAAGAATACCCAGATGGTATTGGTCTATTCGTGGACGATCTCAGGGTGGAACCATTACTTATCAACGTAATACCATTAAGCCCACTATCTTGTACATTTGAATTATCTTCTCCACTAAATTTCCACACCCCCACAGCATCCGAACCCCAAGCTTGATAAAGGTTGTCAGCAAACATACTAGAAGCCGCGATCCTAGCTTTGTCGCGAGCACCAGAAGTTGAGACAAGGACAGTAGAAGCGAGTGTTCCAATAATACTAATAACGATCAAAAGTTCAATTATGGTAAAACCTTGGGATTTCTTTTTCATTTGATTATTTTAACATGTAATATAGTTGGATACCAAGCTACTTCCAGTTTCCGGAAGCGAGGCCTCCGGGATTACTTCACCTTCGCCAAGGTATGCCTGGTTATTCCTTCTGCGTAGATCTGTTGAATACGATCGGCGGTAAGGACTTGGTTGTAGATGGCAAGTTCGTCCATATAACCTCTCAAATGAGCACCTAATGAGCTAGAACCGCCAATATAAATATTCTTAGCAATCCAGTAAGCTGGATTGCTAATATTTCCAGAAAGAGTGCAATTCTTTAGTGAATTAAATAATTTTCCATCTACATAAAATCTAACATCCGTTCCGTCCCAAGAAAATGCAAAATTAACCCACTTATTCAAGGGTGTACTATATGAACTATATATATTTGAGCTCGGATTAAGTGGAGTTGGACATGTTGAAAATAGAGGACCTGCGTTTACTCTATCGGCAGCAATATTTAAATAACTAACTCTTGTCTCTACGCTATTTATAGTAAACGGAAGTCCAAAAGTTGTGTCTGAAGGAAGGTATACCCAAAGACTTACGGTGTGCTTTGAGAGACTCAACCCTCTTGCAGAAATATCAACGGTAGTATAACTCGTAGGACTTGACGCTGTCACCGACGTACTAAAATCAAGGGATCTTCCAGAAGGAAGTGGCCTTTCTGAATCTGAACGCGTACCAGCGTCTACTTTACTTAAAGTAATCCCATTCGGCCCCGAGTCTTTTGCATCCTCTCCAGTATTCTCATCAAACTTCCATATCCCAAAAGCATCATCACCCCAGGCGTGGTACAAATTTGTGGAGAACATAATAGCAGAAGCAACTCTTCCCTTTTCCCTAGCGCCTTGAAGAGATACAAGAACAACCGAGGCAATAGTGCCGATAACACTGATCACGACCAAAAGTTCTATAAGGGTAAATCCGCGAGTACGTCCAAATTTCATAACTATAGTTTAACATAATCAATCATTACAACGAAGGTTAATTACAGTGGGGACGAGGCGGGTGGAGACGTTTAATTAGTAACAACAATTTGATACCCCCTAGGGGGGAGGGGGTATCAAATTCAAAAACACGATCCCCCTCCCCCCGGAGGGGTATCTTATTCTTTATTTAGAAAAGACCTTCCCAACCTCGCAAAAATGAGCCATCCGACAAAAAATCCCGCTTAAAGCCTCAACTTAAAAGCGAGATTTTCCTAGAAATTTTCTTAAAAAATTCCGTCGCCTACTACGTCCTATTACTTCTTCTCTTCCTTCTTATCACCCTTTGCAGGAGCGTCGCCAGCACCAGCAGGAGCTTCACCTTCCTTGACTTCTTTGCCCTTGGCCTCAACTTCAATAGCTGACATATCAATAGCAGTAGGAGCCTCCTCAACTTCTTCCTTGGCAACAGCAATAGAAGCGATGACTTCATCTGCACCGATCTTGATCTCAACACCAGCAGGAACTGGGAGATCCTTGGCTAAAATAACACTAGTAAGTTCAACAAGTTTGGAGATGTCAACGACAATATTTTGTGGCAAATCACGAGGAGCGGCTTCAATATCAATAGTACGACGTACTTTGACCAGAATACCACCTTGATCTTTGACTGCAGGAGAAACACCTTCAAAAACTAGAGGTAAGGCAACTTCTACCTTCTTTCCCTTTTCAATAACATAAAAATCAGCATGGCGAGGTTCACCAGAAAGAGGATGAATATCAATATCATGAATCAAAGACTCATGTTCATTGCCTGCAGAATCCTTTAGGACAATAACTGAGAATTCACCAGCCTTTTTCCAGACTTTCTTGAAAGCAATAGCATCTATAATAATAGGGGTTGAAGTTTCCTTTGGACCATAGAAAATAGCAGGAATCTGCCCTGTTTTACGAATTTGATCGGCTCCAACCTTCATATCACGCTTTTGGATATCTAATGACAACATGTGAGCCATTATACACGGGTCTCTAAATAAGTCCAGTTACGACCGCATATGTAACGATGATGTTGGAAATAATAACCGCTGTAAAAATAATACGTACTGACAAAGGAAGCTTAGACTTTGTTGGATTCATAGAAAAAATGTTAATGATACGACTGTAATAATAATATTAATAATAACTATCCCCACCAAAACAACTTGCGCACCTTGAGGCGACTTCACGATATTATGTCGCATAAGCCACCCTGCCATACCCTTTTCTTCACCACCAGAATACCCTGGATACATAGAAGATGGGGATTGGAAACCCGAACCACCTCCAGATGATTGTTGACGCACTGGATTGATTCCGAATGAATCCTCTTCAAATTCAACACCGGTAGACATAATGGTTTAATTATACATCAATCTTAACATTAATTATACACCCAATATCCTGATCTTTTCCTCAACAACCTTTTGCATAGCCTGTTTGGCTGGCTTTAAATACTTGTAAGGTGACACTTCTTCACGATCTTCAGATAGGGATTTGACCAAACCAGCACGATAAGCGATACGAAGCTCTGTATTAACGTGAACTATAGCCACGCCAGCCTTGATAGTCTTTGCTATATCATCGGCAGTATTGCCCGAAGCACCATGTAAGACTAGAGGTATTGAGATAACCTGACGAATCTCTTTGGCTCGTACATCATTCAAAGCCGGATCTCCTCCACGGATAACACCATGAATATTGCCTATAGCTGGAGCTAACAAATCTATACCTGTTTCTTCTACGAACCTCTTGGCATCTTCTGGTTTTGTCATGGCAGAGTCACCAGCAACAGCTCCTTCTGGAATAGCATCAAGGACTTTTGAAGATGTACCGATAAAACCGAGTTCCCCTTCTATTAGAATTTTATTACCATTTGCCGACTTATGTTGTTTAGCAAATTCAACACACTTTTTCGTGACTTCAATATTTTCTTCTAAAGAAAGTTTTGCCCCATCAAAAATAACCGAATCAAATCCAGCCAAAATGGCTTCTTTTACTCTTTCAAATGAATACGTATGATCGGCATTCAAAAATATAGGCTGATTTCTTTCTTTACGAATACTCTGAATAATCGCTACAACCTGATTGATCCCTACATAATCTCGCTCACCTTCAGAAACTCCGACAATAACAGGAACTTTGAGTTCGTGAGCTGTATCAGCGACTGCCCAGATACCATCTAGAGTTGAGATATTAAAATGACCTATGGCCTTATGATTGGCAGAGGCTTCGGAGATATATTCTTGTAGTGATTTCATATTATGATTTTAACACATCCGACGATGTTCAACATAGTCATGTTTTTTGTTTGTGTCATTCCCGCGAAGGCGGGAATCCAGGATTGTTACTAATCAATAATCTATATTTTGTGGCAACCATGGATTCCCGGTCCATTCGACACGATTTTGCTAAATCGCCTTCGCGGGAATGACAAAAAAAGGCCTTCGCGGGAATGACATGCAATGCTATAATATACGCATGTTTCGCAAGCAGATCGACATACTCTCTATCGGAGATTTGACAACCGACGCCTTCATCCGTCTCAAAGACGCCCATGTTCATTGTGAGGTAAACCACAACGATCGCGAACTTTGCGTTCCATTCGGAGGCAAAATACCTTTTGAATATATAAAGATCATCAAAGCCGTAGGTAATGCTGGCAACTCCGCTGTAACCGCTTCAAGGCTTGGATTAAACTCTGCTTTAGTATCAAATATCGGAGATGATTCAAATGGACACGAATGTTTGGCTGAACTCCAAAAAAATAAGGTTATAACTTCATTCATAAAAGAACATAAAAATAGGCCGACAAATTATCATTTTGTTCTCTGGTATGATGTTGATAGAACTATCCTAGTCAATCATGTAGATTATGAATATCATTTACCAAAATTTCCTACTCCAAAATGGATTTATTTAACTTCAGTCGGAGCAAATACCAGACCATATCATATGGAAATCGCTGACTATCTATCAAAAAATCCAAAAGTTAAATTGGCTTTTCAACCAGGAACATATCAGATCAAGTTGGGATACAAAGCCTTAGAGGCGATATACAAACAGACTGATGTCTTTATCTCAAACGTGGATGAAGCGAGAAAAATTTTACAAGAATCAGGTACAACGTCAAAGTTACACTTGGAACCATATCGGGGCGCGACTTCCATAAACCCATCGGTAAATTTCAGATCAATCTTGAAATCCATGCACGAACTTGGACCGAAACTTGTCGTGGTCACCGACGGACCAAAAGGTGCATATATGTTTGATGGTGACCATTATTATCATATGCCAATATACCCAGACCCTCGTCCACCCTTAGAAAGGACAGGTTGTGGTGATGCTTGGGCTTCCACTTTCGTTTCGGCTTTAGCAATGGGAAGACCACCTTTGGAAGCTTTGGTAATAGCACCTATAAATTCAATGTCAGTCGCTCAATTCATTGGCTCACAAGAAGGACTTCTCAAATTGGATCAAATGGAGTGGTGGTTGGCGAGAGCGCCGGATGAGTACAGACCGAGGGAAATCTAATTCTGTGTCATTCCCGCGAAGGCGGGAATCCAGGATGTAACCACATTAAGAAGTGTAAATTTTGTTAGTTCAAAGTGAAAAGTGCAAAATGCAAAGTTGTAATTATTAGTTAATAGTTAAGGAAC
>JBAYFZ010000008.1 GCA_041666915.1 Candidatus Paceibacterota bacterium | reverse complement strand
TCCTCCCATCGCAATACACAAAAGTCATGGAATATTAACCATGTATCCATCGGGTGCGGCGTTCGCCATCCCCTTAGGACCGACTAACCCTTGGCTGATATACATTGCCAAGGAAACCTTGATTTTTCGGCGTGCGGGATTCTCACCCGCATTGCGGTTACTTGTGCCAACATTCTTACTTCGCAACGCTCCAGTGTGGGTCACCCCTTCACCTTCATTGCGATGCGAATACTCTCCTACCAATGAACAATACCGAAGTATCGTTCAGTCCTCAGTTTCGGTACGACATTTGAGCCCCGATTATCTGCGGCGCGAAATTTCTCGATGAGTGAGCTGTTACGCTATCTTTGAATGATGGCTGCTTCTAAGCCTACATCCTCATTGTAAAAGAAATTTCACCACCTTAAGCGCACTTAATGTCGATTTAGGGACCTTAAATAGAGATCTTGGGCTGTTTCCCTTTTGACCAATGGAGCTTAGCCCCCACAGTCTAACTGCCGGATAATTACTTTGTGTATTCGGAGTTTGATAGGTCTCGCGGTCTTTCGACCTGTCGAGACCTTCCAGTGCTCTACCCCACAAAGGTACGTCCGACGCGAACCCAAAAGTTCTTTCGGAGAGAACCAGCTATTACCAGATTCGATTAGCTTTTCACTCCTTACCACATGTCATCCGATAGTTTTGCACGGCTAAACGGTTCGGGCCTCCATCCACCTTTCGGTGAACTTCACCCTGCACATGGCAAGCTCATCTGGCTTCGGGTCTTTAGCAAACTACGAGCGCCCTGTTCAGACTCGGTTTCCCTGTGACTCCGGACTCTCGTCCTTAGTCGAGCAGCTTGCTAAAACTCGTTGGCTCATTCTTCAATAGGCACGCCGTGACGGACAACACATTAAATACGATGCTAAATCTTGAGTGCAAAGTGAAAAATGCAAAGTGCAAAGTTTTAGTTATAAATGAGAAAGTTAATAGTTATAACAACTTATTAATTTTTCACTACAACTTTGCACTTTGCATTTTTCACTTTGCACTAAACACAAAACACCCAACTATCATATTCATTGTGCTGCCCGCTCCGACTCCTTGTAAGCATATGGTTTCAGGTCTATTTCACCGCCCTTCCGGGCTGCTTTTCACCTTTCCCTCACGGTACTTGTTCACTATCGGTCTAGAAAAATATTTAGACTTGCCGGTTAGTACCGGCTGATTCCCCCGAGCTATTCGTGTCCCGGGGTACTTAAGAATAGAAACAAAGAAGATTTATTATTTTCGAATAAGGGGCTATCACCCTCTAGGGCTCGACTTTCCAGACGATTCTTCTAACAATAAATTTTGTAACTTCTCTGCTATAAATAGCACGTCTCTACCTTGCAACCCCCATCCAAAATCGGAGAGTGCATTTGATCCAGCAGGATCACCTACTGGGTTCATACACTCTACGATTTTGGATGAGTTTAGTCTTCTTCGCGTTCGCTCGCCGCTACTGACGAAATGCATGTTTGTTTATTTTCCACCTGGTACTGAAATGTTTTACTTCCCAGGGTACGCTCTATACTTAAAAGTATAGTCAATAGATTTTATCTATTGGGGTTTCCCCATTCGGACATCTTCGGATCAAAGGTTGCTCGGCACCTCCCCGAAGCGTATCGCCGCCACGCCGCGTCCTTCATCGCTTTTTCTAGCCAAGGCATCCACCATACGCCCTTAATTTCCTATTAGGAAATTTGTACACCACTGTACATTTGTTACTTACTTATATTACCTGTTATTTTTCTACCATTCATTCGACCCGAATAAACAATAGAACCTTGAATATCTCTTGTGCTACAAAAGATATCAAGACTTTACTTTATATTTGAGATATGTGATTTTCAAAGTTTCAGTCTTGCTGGCGAAGAAAAAACCGCTTCATTCGGCGGCTACGTACACACTCCAATCAGGGGTGTGGCTATGGCCGCGTATTGATTGGGTTATTTCTTGTATTCATTCGGTAGTGCAGTAAGTATACGGATAGTTGTTTAGATGTCAATACCTTAGCCAAACTGGGGACAAAATGTGGATAGACTACGTCGGACATCATCATAAAAAAACCAAAAAAGACGGCTCAATACGAACCGTCTTTTTTAATAAAATTACTAGAATTTATTTATTCACCAATACCACGCATACCCTTCTCAATAAGCTTTTGAGCAGACTCTTTACCACCAAGACCAAAGGCAAGACCTAGAGCCAAAGCACCTCCAGCAAATATTGCTGTGATGATCGTTTGAATGATAGAAGGAGCAATACCCAAATTGAACAAAGCTGTAAGAACTGCGAAAATCCAGATTGCCCATCGAGTGATACGTCCTAGAAGTTCTGCAGATCTGATATTGGTTGCCTTTGAACTAGCAACAACAATCCTTTCCATTGTGTTTGCAATAACCATTGCAACCATAAGGATCAAGACAGTAACGATAACCTGAGGCAAGTAGTCAACTACTTGTTGCAAGAACATCGTAACTCTTGAAAGACCTAAAACATCAAAGGAAGCAATCAAGAACACAACTATGATGAACCACTTCACCAAAGCTCCGACAAAAAGTCCGGAATTAAGACTGTGTCCTGCACGCCTGACTACATCTTCTAAACCAGCACTCTTCAAAGCAGCATCAACCTTTAGTGCCTTGAAAAGATGTTCGACCATTTTCTCTATGAGAGAAGCCAAGATCCAACCAATGGCAAAAATGATAATAGCAATGATCAGGTTCGGCACGAAGCTCGCAACACCCAACCAAACATTCTGAAGCGATAGAGTGAAAACGTCGCCCCAATTTTGAATATACGTCATAGTTGTTATGAACAATTTATTAATTACCTATAATACCCACTATTATAGCATGGATGATTAAGGCAAACTCAAAATATGTGGATAGTTAAAGGCTATTGAGGCTCAATACCCAATCTATCCAATAAAGTAGCGTGTGGATAATCCAATATATCCCTTACTAGACGGTCATGTATACCAAATCTATATTCAAAATCCTGAGTCTCAAAAGCAGAATAAGTTATTTCCTTCCCTATTTCTGATTCAATAGTTTTGATTACGGATTCTATTTTAGTTAAATTGAGATCATCGCCAACTACCAAAAGATCCACTCTTGAATCCCAATTCTGAGTAAATACTCCCGCAACAATAAATAGTTTTATCTTGCCAGCATTGGTAAAACGCTTTGCCAAAGATTCATCAACTCGTAAACTAGTAATAGTCAGCAAACTCTTCAAAGGATCCAGATACGGATATTTATTATTTAAAACGAGACCCTTACCTTCAATCTTTTTCATCACAGTCTTTTTACCACGCACAACCGGAATCTCTTTTGAAACATGTTTAGATTTCAAAATGTCAGCTTTTTCAAGCATAGACAATTCCTTTCGGATAATCTTGGCTGGGCATTTGGTCCTTTCTACTACTTCTTTCAAGACAAAAGCTGTTGATTCGTTAAATAGAAAAAGTCGTAGTATTTTGACCTTAGCGGCACTTCCGAAAATTGCAGTTAGAGTATCCATAATTTTATTTTCCCAGCTATTAGGCAGGGGTTGATATTTATGAGGTAGTATTGTAGCATGTCACTAAGGCTAAAGACAGAAGGCATTCGGCTACCTATCCTTTATACAGGAATAGAGTAAACGAAACAAGACCTTCCGAGGTTCATATCTCCTTTTTGCCGAGGTCGAGAAATTAACAGTTGTGTCATTCCCGCGAAGGCGGGAATCCAGGATATAACCATTAAATTCAGTGGTAACACACTGGATCCCCGCCTTCGCGGGGATGACAAAATAATAGATAACTAATCTATGTCACGAACAAAAACACAGAAAAAGGAGATTCTTGAAAAATTGGAAAAGATCATGGGTGGTGCAAAATCACTAGTCTTCGTCAATATTCACGGTCTCAAAGTTGAGTCTGCTACGCCTATGCGTCGTCAGCTCACCAAAGATGGAGTTGGCTTCTTCGTTGCAAAAAAGACCCTTTCAGAAAAGGCTCTTGAAGCAAAAAAATACGAAGGTACAATGCCAGCTTTAGTCGGCGAATTTGGAATGGCCTATGGTACAGATCTGGTAGCACCAGCTCGTGGTGTCTATGAATTCCAAAAGAAATTCAAAGATCAAGTAACCATTATCGGAGGAGTCTTTGAAAACAAGTTCATGAGTAAAGAAGATATGTTGGCAATCGCTACGATCCCACCAACACAAACTCTTTATGGAATGTTTGTTAATGTCATCAACTCACCTATCCAAGGTTTCGTGGTTGCACTCAGTAAGATAGCAGAAAAGAAAGTTTAACAAAAAATAATAAAATTAACATGGAAAATACACCTGTAGAAATCCCTGCAAAATTCAAAACTCTCGTTGAATCAATTGAGAAAATGTCAGTTTTGGATCTAAATGAGCTCGTTAAATTACTAGAAAAGAAGTTCGGCGTTTCAGCAGCAGCTGTTGCTGTTGCTGCCCCAGCCGGAGGTGCTCCAGCTGGCGAAGAGAAGAGTACCTTTGCTGTTCATTTGACAGATATCGGTGCTCAAAAGATCGCTGTTATCAAAGTAGTCAAGGAAGTTTTGGCACTTGGACTCAAAGAAGCCAAGGACCTCGTTGATGCCGCTCCTTCCCTCCTCAAGGATGGAATGAAGAAAGATGAAGCCGATGCTTTCAAGAAAGCTATTGAAACTGCCGGCGGTAAGGTTGAGTTAAAATAAGCTTACAGCTTGTTCCGTCGTCGCTCGGACGTTGTGAATATAATACACATTCACACGATCCTCGCTAGCCGGAATAATTAATTTAAAACTACCAACAAAAAAGTCCCTTAATAGGGGCTTTTTTGTTTCCATGCTAGGTTCGTTCATTTATTCATACTGCGATATATACAACTCAACCATATCCAACAACTCTTTCTTTTGCGCCTCAGTCAACTTCTTCAATTTCATATGACCAATACGTTCATCCAAATCATCAGAAACTTTATGAGCCTGTTTGAGTTTACCTTTCTTCATAAGATCATCAATCTTATCTAGACGTTTTATTATATTCTTTCCTTTACCAATATTTCCCACCAACGTCCCAATAGTAGTCCTAAGAGATTTGAAATATTCAACCTCACCAATCTTTGTAGTAGAAGTCGCTTTAATATCAGAAGTCCCATTACCATCAATATCAATACTAAGAGTCAACGACGTGGAAGCTAACATTGGCAACACAGCACTTTCAGAAGCTCTGGCAGTGATTGTAGTAGTAGCAATAGTTAGAGGTGTCACTGGCATACTTTGGAATTCAATTTTATCTAAACTTTCACTACCACGAACCCTTTCAACATCATAAGTAAATTCTCCAAAACCATTACCTTCTATTATAACCGTATATTTTTCACCATCATCATCTGGTAAATAAATATAGTTTTCATATCCACCACGAGGGTCTGGTATTCGCTCAAATGAACTTCCAATTATTTTCTTATCATAAAATGTATAGAGCCCATCTTCTACATCTTCATCCAATCCAATAGGTTTAGATGCCAATCCTGTATGATTACCCTTACTATCATAAACATGCAGATCTACTGGTGAATGTGTACTCAAAACCAGAGAAACTGGCTCCTTACTATAATCAGGTTCACCGATAGTCACACCAGGTATCTTTGATATTTTATCAATCACAACTTGATTGTCATCTGCAGGATTGTGACTGATAATATTTTCAATTGTAGTTTTTGTTGAGGAAGCTCCCAGAATATTTGCATGAGCAATGTCACGATTTTCTTGTTTAGAAATATCATCCAAATCTAGAGAAAGTACGGTTCCAGAATTATAAACAGCACTTGGGGCAACTACCGTACCATCACCCATCTTTGTCTGCACAGGCTTGAACCAAGAAAGATTGGTGCATCTTATTTTTTCACAAATCACTTTCTCATAATATTCAATTCCTTTTGAAGTACCTTTACCCCAACCAGCTATAGACCACATAGCTATAGATGTTGGCCAAGAAAATGGATCTAATACTCCATGGATAATATTTGAAGCTGTAAGAAGTGCTTTGTTACCTTTTATAGGTAGAGAAGTAGCAAATGCTTCTGGATTGACTCTAGTATTTTTGGTGTCAGCTATAAAATCAACCTGATCTTCATAAGAAGAAATATTTTGAGGATATGAGCCATCGTTTATACCTTTAATCGTAGTTGAAGCAAAAGCAATAGTTGGACCAAATACTTTTGAGAAATATTCTCGCGAAGGTAATAGAGAATAAGCACTAGCCATATTTACACCCAGACTTCTCATTGTGCTTTCATTCACAATAAAACCACCAGCAATGGACTGACCATATCCATGTAACAATCCTAGTATAGCTTCTGGAGTTCCGAGGTACGGTACTGCTACAGAGATAACAGAATCTATAAGACCACTCTTACCCATCTCTTCCAAAGTTTTTACCAGATATTTTGCTACCAGCCCACCATTACTATGAGCTATGAGAGTGACTTTTCCAGTTTTAGAATGTTCCGCCAAATCAGCCACTGTTTGAATCAGAGATTCTGTAGTCGTAGCTTTCATTTCGCTCCCCGCAACCACTTCAGTTATGGGCTTACGCCAATCATAACCAAAGGCTTTCCATTCGTTGATTGTTCCTTTTGTCTGAATACCATTCAAAAAATCCATGAAATCCCCATAAATATCCACGAGACCTAGAGCCTTACCAACTGGCCCTCCAGAATAAATAGTTTTATCTGTACTAGAGCCAGAACTATTCAGATATAATTTCTTCACATCAGCATTACGATTTGGTTCCCAAAGACGGTTTACCGTAGAGCCGATAACAGGGATCTCCTCATTACGATAAAGACGTGACCCTTCTAATCCTGGAATAAAAAGAACACTGGAACAACACTCTGGATCGGTTGTAGTAGCGAATGGATCTTTTTCTAGCCATGGTGCATAAGCGACTGGTCCGACTATCCTATTCACATTCCAAAAAGAAGGACCTGTATTACTCCCCCACCAATTTTTTGAAGCAGAAACTTCTCTAGTATCATTATTCTTTATAGCTGTATCTGTATTGTCGGTGATAGCAGAATCTGTGATCGTCACAACAGAAGAAGTAGACTGATTTTCAATTGCGAAAAAATTACCTAAACCTCCGACACCGTTTAACGAATTACCGGCTCGCACTTGAAATATTCCCGGTGGATTGGGATCTTCTACGAAAATACCGTATCGGTTGCCAAAAATGCGACTACCATCTACTGAAACCAAACTAGACCTCGTACGAATACCCGTATCTGCACCAGTTATAGTAGAACTGTATACATCAGCTAAACCATTATATATGCCTAAACCTTCTGGAAGAGAAATATCCGTATACTTCATTCCAACACTACCGAAAGATACAGTCACTCCACCAAATCCTGAAATAGAAATTCTTTCATTAGCCTTACCATTCAAAACCAAACTGCCTTGAACATCAAACAAATCATACCCTTCTATAGCCGAATCTCCAACGATGGAAACTCCAGATTCTACCGTAAGTGAAATATCTTTTGGAATAGAGACCGTACTTTCTACAATATACGGACTCTCCGCACGAGTCCAAACTGCACTATTGTACAAATAACCATCGGTTATATGTGTTTCTGCGTGAACAACCCTGACCATACTCAAAAGACCTATCAAACCTCCAGCACAAGCTGTAAATAAAAATTTCAGTTTTTGTCTTTGCATATATTCTAATAAAATTAAGCCATTGATAATGGCATAAGATTACCAGAATGAGTTAAAATCCTGATTAAGAAAGGTTAAAGAAACTATGAAGAAATTTTGCCTTCAAGATTTACCTTAACTACCCTTAATATAGTCTCTAGATACTATCTTTGTATCACAGTAGCTTGTTTGTCTGTAGGTTTTGAGTAGTTACCAACTATGTAGACAATACTAAAACTGACACCTAATATAAACAAAAATCCTATGAGGAACTTGAAGAAATTTTGATCGAAAGGGTTGACCATGTTGTGGATATTATAGCAGAAACACAATTGGTCAGGAAATCAATTCACCCTTCCCTCCCAAACAAAAAACCACCCGAAGGTGGTTTTTTGTGCAGAAGATAAATCTACTGCTACCTCTTACCAGATAATTCATTTAACTTTGCCCTTGTCTTTGGACCAACTTGTCCATAACCCTCATCACCATCTTTTGCGATACTATACTTGACTTGAAATTTTTGGACTGCTTTCAAAGTTAGACTACCAAAGAAGTTCGTCTCATTTCCAGGAGAACCGGATCCTTCTAAAGCAATTTTAGTATCCTTATCAGAGTTTAGTACAATCTGCAAATTCTTAACATCATTTCCTGATACACTCTTTACTAGACGACGCGTAAATGGTGTTGAAACTAGAACAGTAAGATTAGAGACTGTGTTATTAGTCAAAGTGGTTACTGTCGGAGTTGGGACTGAAACAGCCCGTGACCCTCCTCCGCTTGACCTTCTCCCACTTTCAGCACTAGTCGCCACACTACAAACAGTAGCCGTCGGAGTAATCACAGCCGTCTCTGTTGCTTGACTTGAAGGAATAGTAATAGTCAGTGTATTACTAGATGCACTACATTCTTGAGAAGTATAACCATTAGCTACACCTCTCGTCTCCATAATGTATTTACCTGTTGATTGTACAGCAATAGATGATCCAGCTGGCATTGTAACTGTAAAATCTGTTGCACTTACCACAATTGATTCTACTACAGCCGTCGAACCATTTACAGATAGAGAATACGAACCGACAGTTATTACTGCATCAGTTGTCAAACTCACATCATTGTATGCAGCCCCGACAATCATTGGTACAGCAATGATTGTTAGAGATACAGAAATAATAATTTTGTACATAATATTATATTATTAACCTATCTTACAATCCAATATTGTGTACTTGAACCAAAACCATTCGTTGCTGATGGAACCGCGGCCGTACCTGTAAGATTAAGGAGTCTCACCGTTGTAGAATCAGTACCAGCCACTGTTCCAATAACTGAATATTGGGCTGCCAGCTTGGTCGTCGTTGTAGCCAAAGAAACAATGACAACATCCCCAGCAACAGAACCAGTGGTTACACAAGTTCCAGTACCAGTTGAAGTCGCTGCTATAGACGTGTTCGACACGAGAGAACAGGTACCACTCAGTACTTGAGTTAGTGTCGTACCACTAGAACCAACCTTAAGTGAAGTCAGCGTTGATAAGCCAGTTACATCAAGAGTTGAACTTAATGTAGATGCTCCCGTAACCGCAAGTGTCCCCTCCGTTACAATATTTGTACTTATTGTTGTCGCCGCAGACACAAGAGTAACTACAAAAAATACCGAAGCAATGATTGATAATGCGTAAACTGTTTTATTTTGCCTCAAACTTAATAACATTTTCATATTAATAATTATTTCTAAATTAATTTCAGTAATAGCCGACTAGCTATTTTTACTCTCATAAGTATACACCTACCGCATACATACTTATCCCGAATATCTGTGGATAACAGATTGGTACATTTATTATTCAGCAACAAAAAAACCACCCGAAGGTGGTTTTTTTGTTGCGTTCAATATAACGCTAGATAAGCTAAGTTAAACTAGGCTTATGGGAAACTTACTTCAGGTGTAATCCAAGTCGTCTCACCACTCATGAAGTTGGTTGGGCCACCACTCCAGTTAAGTGCTGATATACCGACAGAATATAGACCAGCTGTAAGAGCGGCACCGGAAGCCCTGCGACCCTTTAGTTCCAATGAGATAGGAACATCAATTGATGATCCTTCAGGCAACACGCAACTATTGGTATAACCAGCTGTTGAACATGTTGATGGGAATGTAAAGGAAGTTGAGGTTGCAACCGATCCAACCGTAGTATCTGCTACACCATTTACATATACTGTATAACTCTTTGAACCATTGGTTGTTGGAGAGGTACTAGCAAAGAATGGACTAGAAGATGCTTGACTCGATCCAAACATTATAGGACCACCTACGGCTACAATGTGAACATTGAAGCTAGCTGTAAGAGTAGAGGTACTCATAATATTTGTTGTATCTGACTGAAGTGCAGATGGAGTAAGACTTCTTGAAGTTAGAGTGATTACAGGTCCTTGATTTCTAACACCAATCTGGAAACCTGTAGCTGAACCACTTTCAGTTACACCATCTCCGACAGTGTTCTCTGAAGTGATACCGCCAGACGCAATAGAAGTCGTGATATTTGATACAGTCGCATTTGCGCCAGCAATATCAAGCTTTATTGTAAGAGTCTTTGTGGTACCAGCTGGGACTGTAATAAGTCCATTACTATCTGAAATGGTAGCTATACCAGTAGTATCAGATACGTCAGCACTGTTTAATTCTGTTGTACCATCAAAAAGATAAGCTGTTGTGGAAGCTGTAGCACCTCCTGTTCCTGCCTTAGCGACAGTTACTGCAATATCAGTAATCTTAACAGCATCTTTTTCGGCCTTTACATCAAATACCAATGTAGACAACTTACTATATTCATCTTCATTAGAACCAGCTGTTGCAACAACATCTTGTTTTGCAGGTGTAGCTGAGTTTGTTGATATAGTCAAAGTAGCCGTATCAGACAAAGTAGCATCAACATTCTGTGCTCGAGTTACATCTGTTACTACTTCAGGAGCGTATTGATCAATACCAGCTCCGTCTATAGCACGAATTCCATTAGCAGCAAGTCTAACAGTATAATTCGACGATAAATCCGTACTATCAATTGAAGGTCTAACGTCAAATTTTATAGTAATAACTTTTGACGAATCCTTAGGAATAACCAAATTTATACCACCGAGTGTAATATAATATCTTGATCCATCCTTTACAACCGTAGAAGAATTCAAGTCGGAAGAGGCTAGAATTGTATCACCATCTGTAACATAAACCTTTTGATAGATTTTGTTGAAGATAGTAGTAGCAGTTCCCAAATCTAACTTAACTCTTTCAACTCTCATGTCAGAAGTCTTTGCTTCAACTTTTGCAGCAAGAACTGAAGCCTTAAGTTGTCCCTCATAGATAGTAGAAGGTAAGCCAGCATTATACTGTGTTGCTGAAATTGAGCCTTCAACACCTGGGGTCGTGATAACTCCTGAAGTACCAGGAATAACTGGAGTTGTTCCAGGATTAGCTGTACATGTGTATCCTACTGGACAACCAACTGCTACTGGAGTGACTGTACCACCATTAGCTACGGCTCGTGTAAGAGGACCGAAGAAGCCTGTACCAGGATTTATAATACCCTTTGCAACCTGATAAGCTGCAACGGCTGACTTTGTTTGTGAACCGAAGTAACCCTTTGCAGTACCAGCAGAAATAGCTGGGATACTGTATCCATTTGCCATGAGCCATGTCTGAAGAGCTGAAACATCAGCACCTGTTGAACCAACTGTAAGATTGGCGTTGAAGGTTGTTGACTGTGCTCCTGCGATCGCGACGAAAGCCAAAACGGCTACGCCAGATGCAATAAGAACTTTTTTCATACGTATGATTTTTATAATTATGCACTCTCCTCTTTTTATTAATAAGTTAGAGGCTAATGCAGTTTGATAATAAACTGATAAATCCACTTCCTTCCACCGGACGTTATCGACACGTCAAGCAAAAGGAGTTTGTGGGCGAAACGAAATTGAATAATGATATTGATATATTGACCACAGCTTTTCGACAAACTGCAATCATCAAATTCAAAATTCAAAGAAGAACCTGAACAAACTGAATTGCAAATTCTCTACTCAAAAGTAGATGATCTTGCAACTATTGATTTGTCAAAGGCCTTCCCCATCACAACCATATATTGTTCTCAATAAAGAGAAAAAATAAAGGTATGCTCTGGGACGAATATGCAAAATAAATTTTACACACTCGTTACAAAGCATTATAACGTTAAATTGATACAAGGTGCAAAAACGGCTATGTGGATAACGCAACAAGCGCAAAAATCCTTCAAATTTGGGGCTTTTTGGCTTCTATAGATAACAGGGCTAATAATAGTCGAAAAGGCTAGGAAAGTCAACGATTCAAAGAATATCTACTCCATCTCCTTTCCCCTTCTTTCTTAACAAGACCTTTATCCACCAATTCTATAAGTTCACGTTGAATAGTCTTCTCACTACAATCTTTGATCACTCTAGAAAAGTCCTTTATGGTCAAATTTGATTGAGTAGCAAGGACGGAAAGGATTGATTCTTGTCTTTGTGTTTTCTTGGCCTGACCAGTCAGTTGTCCCTTATTTAATTCTGATTTAGAGGCATTTGTTCCATAAACCGACTCTGACTGTCTTTTAAGACTTTCTGAATTTTTAGAAATACCCGACTTATTACCCAACCTAAACCCTGTTGAAAATAGATCTGGTGTCTTAAAGAAAGCTTCAGAAAGGACATATCCGGCATTTTCCGCACTCTCGGCTAGACGATCACGTAACATACCGACTACGTTATCAATTTCATGAACCAATAGACGATGGTTCATATCAGAAATAAGATTGGAAATCTTGGCTACATTTAACAAAGAAAGTGTCTCCAATGCAGCAGTGAACAAAGATTGTATTACTGCATTCTTATCACCTGGCAATGAATTTGAAGCTGAGAAAGATGAAGACAAAAGGTCAATACCACGATCTCGCAATTCCCACTTTATTGGCTCATTGTCTTTGAGAAGTCCTGACACCAAATACAATGCCGCGGTGATCTTTTCTGTCTTTTTGAAAATATAAATCAGATAGTCTTCTGCAGAGAAAAAACCCAATGACTTCCAGTTAATTGGGTCATTAAACGAAGGTGGAATATTTGTCTCTTTATTGTCCATAATAGGTTTTAAGATGTCTTATAGAAATATAGCCATGTCTTTTATAAAAACCATGCTTTTTTCTGTCTTAGACATGTCTATTATAGTCTTTTAGATATGTAAAGCAAGGCATTATCCACCACACCCGCCAACAATGTGATATTATTACTAGATAAAATAATTACCATGGCAAAGAAAAAAGATTCATTAGAAATCCAAAAGAAAATCCGTTTCTGGGACGAAATGCACGATGAGACTATTCATGTAATATTATCAATTGTTTCATTCCTTATAGTTATACTTACCCTACTAGCTTCATTCTACAAAGCCGGTCCCGTAGGAAATTATTTATTTGAATTTTTACGTAGCCTATTCGGTATCGGTTATTTCTTGATACCAATGATGTTTGCTATGCTCGGCATTTCATTCTTACAAGGATTGAAAAAGAAGTTTGAAATATCAAAAACTATTGGTGCTCTCCTATTTCTTATTTCTGGTCTTGGACTCATCCATGTGATATATGCTGGAGCCGGTGGTATCGTCGGAAGTTTCATCGCCTCACCGATGATCCGTCTCGTACAAGTCTGGGCAACAAGTGCCATCCTTTTCACTATCCTCGTCATTTCCATCATCATGACTTTCAATCTATATTTCACTATAGATGACCTTGCTTTCTGGAGACGTGACAAGAAAAAAGAAAATTCTGAAGAAATGGATGACTACGAAAAGGCTGCTGTTAACAAAGCTGTGGCTGACGCAGAAGATGAAGCCGAAAATATCGCCAACGCAAATCTAGAAAATACAAAGAACGATAAAAATCCACGTACAACTGACGCTGACAAATCTGCAATAAAAGGTAAGAAAAAAGGACTGCTTGATTTCACCGAAGATGAAGAATCCAGTTTTGCCACTTCTGTAATAGTTCCCCATCTCCTTCCCTTCACACCTCCACCACTATCACTCCTAGAAAAAGATCGTGGCAAACCTGAGACTGGTGATATAAAGGCCAATGCAAACATTATAAAAAGGACTCTTCAAAATTTTGGTATCTCCGTAGAGATGGATGAGATTTCTATTGGACCATCTGTCACTCGTTATGCTCTGAAACCTGCTGAGGGTGTCAAACTGTCTCGCATAGTCGGACTAAACAATGACTTGGCATTAGCTTTGGCCGCACACCCTATCCGTATAGAAGCACCTATCCCTGGTAAATCTCTAGTAGGTATAGAAGTACCAAATACCGCCAAGACAACAGTCGGTCTTGCAACTTTGCTTTCTTCTCCAAATTATCAAGAGTCCGAGAAACCACTTCTCATGTCTCTTGGTAAAGACATTACTGGTCAGGCTCATTTCAGCAATCTTGCCAAGGCACCTCACATGCTCATCGCCGGAACAACTGGTTCTGGTAAATCTGTAACCATTCACGCTCTCATAACTTCTCTTTTGTATCGCAACTCTCCAGAAAATCTCAAGTTCATCATGATTGACCCAAAGCGTGTTGAGCTCACTATGTACAACAAAGTACCTCATCTTCTAACTCCGGTTATCACCGATCCAAAGAAAGCTATTCTCGCTTTGAAATGGGCTGCAAAAGAAATGAGCAGAAGATACGACGTCTTGGAACAAAATGCTGCTCGAGATATTGATTCGTATCACAAGTCTGTCCTTGGTCCAGCTTTGGAAAAATACAAGAACGCAGTAGCTAGTAGCTCGAAGCTAGAAGACTCCGAGCTCCAAGCTTCTAGTTCCAAGCTTCCTGAGACAATGCCATACATCGCCATCGTTATAGACGAGCTCGCTGATATCATGCAGACCTATCCTCGTGAATTAGAATCAGCAATTGTCCGCTTGGCTCAGATGAGTCGCGCTATCGGTATTCACCTTGTTATCTCCACACAACGTCCGAGTGTAAACGTCATCACAGGTCTCATCAAAGCCAACATTCCTAGCCGTATTGCTTTGCAAGTATCATCACAGATCGACTCGCGTACTATTTTGGACCAGATGGGTGCCGAAAAACTTCTAGGCGCTGGAGACATGCTCTATCTCGGTGGTGAGATGTCCAAGCCTGTACGCCTACAATCAGCCTATATCTCAGAATCAGAGGTTAAAAGGGTTGTTAAATACCTCATTGAGGAATACAAGGATCAAATCATTGATGAGATCAACCTAACCCCTACCGAAGCTGGTGCTTCAGCCGCTTTTGACTCTATGACTGGCGATTCTCTAGAGGAAGAGGACGATCTTTATGAATCCGCTCGTGAAGCAGTCACCTCTGCCGGTAAAGCTTCTACTTCTTATATTCAAAGGAAGCTTGGTGTTGGCTATTCTCGCGCTGCCAAACTTATGGACATGCTAGAGGAGCGCGGTGTCATAGGACAAGCCAATGGTTCCAAACCAAGAGAGATCATAGGAGTTGGTGCTGGAGTAGAACAGATTGGGGGTGCTACGGAAGTAGACAACGAACCTGTTTAGTGCAAAATTAAAAGTGCTTTTCGTTTGTGTCATTCCCGCGAAGGCGGGAATCCAGGATATAACCACAAAATCCATTTTCAAATAAATTATAATAGACTATTATCTCGTAATAATCCTGGATTCCCGCCTTCGCGGGAATGACAACACAAACTATGCCCCTTTCCCGCACAACCAACCGTCGGCTTCTAAAATTACTTATTGTAATCATCTTCTTTGGTATTATCATCGCCTATGCAATATCAAGGAGTTTTAACTACGTCAGTGGTCCTGAAATAAAAATATTTGAGCCAATAAACGGTTCGACTACCACTTCCCCCACTGTGACTATTCAAGGGCAAGCTCTGCGTGTAAATAAAATTACACTTAATGGGAAACCTATTTCAATAGACGAAAAAGGTTATTGGAAAGAATCTATAATTATCTTCCAAGGTTTAAATAAAATCACCCTTTACGCCGAAGATCAGTTTGGAAGGAATACAAAGGAGGAGCTAGATTTAGTTGGTGAGATATAGTTACTTGCCTTCCCTAAAAATGGTAATATACCCTTATGCCTGCCTTACATTATTAGAGTGGGATCAAAATCCTGCATAACTGAAAAGAATATGTCTTTCAATAAGAAAAATAAAATAAAAGAAGGGGTGCCAGCCGCCTCGACAAGCTCGGGACGAGAAGTAGAAGAAACAGAGAACGAAGTAGTTACAAAAAGCGAAAAGAAAAAATCTTCAGAAAATAGTTCCAAGCAAGATTCAGGGATTCGTGATGCCATGGATGCTATTCGTGCCAAATTTGGCGAGGATAGTATTATGAAACTTGGTGAGAAACCAAAGGTTAATATCAACGCAATTCCAACTGGTTCCCTAGGACTAGATTGGGCTTTGGGTATTGGTGGTATGCCCCGAGGTCGTATCGTAGAAATATTCGGCCCAGAATCATCTGGAAAAACTACTCTAGCTCTACATGTAGTAGCTGAGGCTCAAAAACTTGGTGGTGTCTGTGCTTATATAGATGCCGAACATGCCATGGATCCAGAATACGCTACACGCCTCGGTGTTAAGATTGACGACTTACTCATTTCCCAACCAGATACAGGTGAACAAGCTTTGGATATTGTAGACAGCCTCATCAGAACAAACAAAATGGACGTCGTAGTTATTGACTCCGTTGCAGCTCTTACTCCACGAGCAGAGATTGAGGGTGATATGGGGGCTTTCCATGTTGGAACTCAAGCCAGACTCATGTCCCAAGCTCTACGTAAACTTACAGCTATAGTTGCCCGATCAAAATCTATAGTTATCTTCATCAACCAGATTCGTATGCAAATAGGTGTAATGTTCGGCAATCCAGAGACTACACCAGGCGGTAAAGCTTTGAAATTCTACTCCTCTGTTCGCCTAGATATTCGTCGTATCGCTCAAATCAAAAAAGGTGAAGAGATCATGGGTGGTCGCGTACGTGTCAAAGTAGTAAAAAACAAAGTTGCTGCACCATTCAAACAAACTGAATTTGATCTTATGTACAACGAAGGTATTTCTCAAGAAGGAGAAATCATCGCTCTCGGCGAAAAGTACGAACTCCTACAAAAGTCCGGTTCCTCATACTCTTTTGGAGAAATAAAACTAGGTCGTGGCTATGATGCAACCAGACAATTCCTCAAAGAAAACACCAAAGTCAAAGACGAAATTCTCGCAAAAATAAGAGAAAAATTGAACGCACAATAATTTTGACTCTACTCAATTATTAATCTAATTTAATAGAATTTCCGTACCAGAGATTCTATTGTAAAAACCATGAATAATGATATTATTTTCTGTATGGGAACTCATACTTATGTAGCGAAAATAGAATCTGCGGAAGAAGGTGGCTATATTGCATATTTCCCTTCTTTACCTGGTTGTATCACTGAGGGCGATAGTCTTGAAGAAGTAATAGCAATGGCAAAAGATGCTTTGGCGGGATATCTTGAAGCCAGAAAAGACCTGGGCTGGCCAATTCCAAAGGAGAAAAGATCTATAAGGAAATTTCCAAAGGGATTCACCTTGCCCCTAAGCGTCAAAACGGCTTAAGTGACTTACTTACCATCTCTGACTCCAAAGAAACTCATAAGGGCTTTGGAGAGATGTGGCTTTGTTTTTGACCGCCAACATGGAAGCCATGTCATATTGAAAAATTACGAAAGAAAAGCAACTGCATGCGTACCAAATCATAATAAAGATCTTAAAAAAGAAACTGTCAAAGGAATACTGAAACAAATTGGAATGACCGAGGAAGAACTAAAAAATAACTTGTAATTTGCAATCAACCCCGTCCAATTGACGGGGTTTTGCTTTTTCTTATCATCTCCTATAGAATGGCTCAATCACTAATTAATACAAATATTATGTCCTTACTTGAATATAACGAAGTAACCGAAAAGAAATTCATCGTCCTTGAAGGAGCACCTTACGAGGTTATTACTTCTCACGTCTTTCGTAAACAGCAAAGAAAGCCTGTAAACGCTACCAAGCTAAAGAACCTTTTGACTGGCAAAGTTACCGAGTATTCATTCCACCAATCAGAAAAGATTGAGGAAGCTGAGATAGAAGAAAAGAAGGTCAAATATCTCTACAATAACCGCGGAGAATGGTGGTTTACCGATCCAGAAAATCCAGCTGCTAGATTCAAAGTTGCAGAAGAAATAGTCGGACCTCAAGGCAAATTCCTAAAACCAAATACTATTGTCGGTCAATACCTATTCAAGGAACAATCTATGGGTTTTCGTATGCCTATCACCGCTGAACTCAAAGTTACCGATGCTCCACCAAACGTCAAAGGTGACACTATGACAGGTGGTCAAAAGACCGTTACCCTAGAAACAGGTGCAACCATTAACGTTCCCCTATTCATCAATGAAGGAGAGATTATTCGTATCAATACTGAGACGGAAGAATACAAAGAAAGAGTTGGGAAGTAAAAAACCTTAGTGTAAAGTGCAAAATGAAAAATGCAAAGTTGTAGTTGTTTAGTGAATAGTTAAACTCTTTAACTATTCACTAAAACTTTACACTTTGCATTTCTCACTTTGAACTTATATCCCGTATCTCCACTTTCCTTAAGATGACGATACTATCTCGCAACGTATGGTAGCAAAGCCATGAATCTTGCTCGCTTTACAGCAACACCTAGTTGTCTTTGAAACTTGGCTGAAATGCCAGTCTGTTTTCTGTTCAAGATGCGACCGTGTGGATTGAGGAATTTCTTCAAAATATCCGTATCCTTGTAGTCTACGTACTTGATATTATGTTGGTTAAAATAACATTGTTTTTTCATATAATTTTTGTTTTAAAATGGTATATCGTCTGGATTAATCTCTTCACTTGGATAATCTATCTTGTCCGATGAAGCTGTTGTAGTCTCTGAACCAACTTCTCCGCCTTTACTATTCTCTGTGGCTGGTGATGCAGTCTTTGCTCCAGTAGCTCCACCAGTCTTTGGGCCGAACTGGACACTATCTGCAACAATCTCTGTACGATATTTCTTTTCACCGTTGGTTTCCCAAGACCTAGTCTGTATTCTTCCTTCTATCAAAACCTGTTGACCTTTTTTCAAATACTGACCAGCCAATTCTCCAAGTTTTGCGAAAGCAACAATATTGTGGAATTCCGTAGCTTCTTGTTTACTACCCTCTTTGTCTTTGAAATAACGACTAGTTGCAACACCGAAACTACAAACTTTTGTACCAGATGGCAAGGCTTTTAATTCTGGATCACGAGTCAAATTTCCTATAATGAACGCTTTATTGAGATACATATTTATTCGATTATTATAATAATCTACTTATTTTCTATGCCTCTTTGACCATATCATCTATACTTTTGTCTATCTCTTCAATACTAGCTGGAGCCGCGTCAACTTGAGGAGTTACAGCTGTTTCCAAAACAGCTTTACCATCCTCTGATATCTTGGTGGCAATGAGAGGAGCATGTTTACCCAAGAAAGTATTTTCGCGTACAGTCGTGGTAACGAGCATTCTAATAATAGATGGAACGATCTCGATAGCCTTTTTAATAGCTTCTATAGAACCCGATCCAACTTCGAACTTTACCCAACCAAAATAGGCTTGATCATATTTTTCATAAGATCCTGCTACTGTCTTGCGACGAATAGTATAAGCCAAATTCTGACGATGTGGCATTTCTTCACTTATGATAGAAGCACCAGCATCACTTATAATCTTTTTGATTGCATCTACTTCCCCGTTGATTTTCTCTTCAGGAATAGAAGAAGCGATCAAATACCCTATCTCATAGACCGTCATGCGATCTTCGTGTTTGTCTTGCATAGTTCTTTTTGCAGTCAGTGACCCATTTTTGTAGGACCTTACCCTAGGTAAGGACTAACTGCGATTATTTAATAATATGTAACGAGACTAACACGGAAATGACTATTTTGCAAGGTTTTAAGGCAGGCACGACACCATTGTATCAAACCGAGTTAAAATCCTGATTAAGAAAGGTTAAAGAAATGATGAAGAATTCCTTGGTTACCATAGCCTATCAAGGCGAAAGTGACTTCTATTAGACCTGGCCGAAGTCAAAAAACTTCTTAGCATTATCCATAACCTGTTTTGTGACCACATCCTCACTCTCTCCCCTTATCCTAGCTAGAGTTTTTACGACTTCAATAACATTCACAGGTTCATTTCTCTTACCACGAAAAGGGACTGGTGAGACATAGGGGCAATCGGTTTCCGACATTATTCTATTTAATGGAAGATATTGTATGACCTCGTCATAATTACGAGCAAAAGTTATAACACCAGTAAAAGAAAAATAATAACCAAGATCAAGGAATAATTTGGCATCTTCAATATTTCCTGCAAAAAAATGTAGGTCGCACAACACTTTTGATCTACTCTTAAGTATTTCGTAGGCTTCTCTATAAGCATTTCTATCTTTACCATTACGAATATGTAACATCAAAGGTTTTTTTACTTCATTGGCTATATCTATCATTATTTCAAAAGCTTTGATTTGTTTCTCTCTAGAACCTTCATCCAAATGAAAATAATCCAAACCGCACTCTCCAAGAGCTATGACTTTTGGATCTTTCGCCAACTTCATATACGCATCACGATCTATAGCTTCACCATGTTCGGTAAATCCACTATCAACCCCAAATTCTTGATCATCATGATGAGATTTGCAGGTATGAACTGGGTGCAAACCGACGATAGCATAAACATTGTCGTGTTTATGTGCCAAACCCAAAGCTTTCTTAGAAGTATCGAGTTGTGTACCAACTGCAACCATCGCTACGTCAGCATCTTTTGCGCGTTTGATGACATCTTCTCTATCTGCATCATAAGCGGCAAAATTTATATGTCCATGAATATCAATGTATTTCATATCAAAAATCGTTCGTTATTTTCTCAAAAATAGTGGCGCTTCTGGCATTTTATTATTTTCTGTAAGATCAATGATTTTCTTGGCTGTTTCAGGAAGGATAGGTAAAAGCATAGTAGCGATGAAATTCAATCTAGCCAAAAGTTCCTTGATATCAGCTTCCCCTTCTACTTTGTCAGTTTTTATTTTTTTGAATGGCTGTCGCTCTTGAACAATCTTGTCGGTATTGGAAATGAGTTCCCAAACCGCATTACAAGCATGTTGTAAATCATATTTTTCAAATCCTTCGCGATATTTTTTACCAATATCAATCGCCTCTGCACTCGTTGCCAACTTTTTGGCAACCACGAGGTCATACTTCACACCATTTGCTTCGGCCATTTTCATTGTTCTTGAAACAAGGTTGCCCAAACCGTTGGCCAAATGAGCGTTATAGGCTTCTTTGAATTTTTCCAAAGTAAAAGGACTATCTTCAAAAGGAGAAAGTTCCCTAGCAACATAATATCGCAAAGCATCAGTACCATATTCCTTTACCAATTCCAAAGGATCTACAGTATTACCCAAAGATTTGGACATCTTTATACCACCCTCACCTGTGACGAACCCGTCAATAATAATCTGCTTTGACGGTGGTAACTTTGCTGCCATGAGCATAGCTTGCCACATTGCTGACTGTTGTCGGAGGTTATCCTTACCGCAATATTGTACAGCTCCACCTGTTTCAACCCACCATTTTTTGAATTTCTTTTCATCATCTGGCCAACCAATAGCAGAGACGTAGTTTACCAAAGCGTCAAACCAGACATACATAACCTGAGATTCATCACCCGGTACTGGTATACCCCATGGCATTTTGCTAGCCAATCTAGAGATACTAAAATCTTCCAAACCACGTTCTACGAAAGCTCTGATTTCATTCAGACGAGAATGTGGAATAACGAAATCGTTATTCTTCTCATAGAGATCCATGAGTTGTTTCTGGAATATACTAAAACGGAAAAAGTAATTTTCTTCTTGGATAACTTCCAATTCTTGCAAAGGATGAAGCGGACACTTTCCTTCTACGAGCTCTGATTCGGTTTTTTCCAATTCACAACCAACACAATATTTGATTGAATAATTTTTCTTATAAATAAGTCCATTCTTTTCTACAATTTTCCAAAATTCCTGAGCAGACTTCACATGATGAGCATCTGTTGTGCGAACAAAGTTTACATCTGGCAAAATACCCAGAGTAGGAATCAAATTTTTGAACCTTCCTGCATAATCATCAACATAAGCTTGAGTTTCAACATGTTGTTCTTTGGCCTTACGAAAAATCTTTACTCCATGCTCGTCTGTACCAGTATTGAAGAAAACATCAAAATCAGCCAATTTTTTGGCTCTAGCAACAATATCTGCGCGGATAAGTTCCATAGCGAAACCTATGTGGGGATCGGAGTTGACGTATGGTAAAGTCGTTGTTATATAAAATGGTTTATTCATGTAAGAATTAGTTTACAGTGCAAATGGGATGATGGCAACCCGATGAACTCCGTAACAGAATTGCCTTTTTTGTTACCTGCGAGACTCGCTTCGTTTATTTTCTAAGTAAAATGCTCAGGAATTACGGAGGACTAATTGTCCTCTCGTAATTCCAAGGACATTCGCATTTTACTAAGAAACTAAAACTGCGCTCAGACAAGTTCTCGGTAACAAAAAAGACAATTCTGTTACGGAGTTCAAATACTAAAAAATAAAAGTGACGAGTTTTTCGTCACTTTTTTGTATGAGCAAATGATTACTCAGTAGCAACAGGTTCGGTAACAGCAAGCTCGGCAGCAAAATGCTTCTGATATGCCGCAAAAATTTCTCTTGGATCATGATCATGATCTAATTCCAATACTTCCCCTGACAAGCCAGTGTGCATAAACGTTATTGCCCACTCATTCAAATTTGAAGAAATAATAAAAACCGCTCTCTCTGGCTCTGATTTCGCTATTAGGAGAAAACTTTGTTTCTGTTCAAGACTCCATTTATCAGAACTCTCTACAAGCCATCTCAAAAATTCTGCATTCATCGGTAACTCCTTTTTATATTAAACCGTCAGTTGATATGTACTATTCAAGCATAAGATATAACAACTTATTACCGCTGTCAAATTCTTAGAATGTTTTTACCAAGCAAAACTCTTTCATCAAACAGCTCTTGTTGAGACAACATTAAGCAAACTTAAAATATTTCCTGAATTCTTCACTATCTTTGAATCTGCCGACCAAAGCCATATTC
>JBAYFZ010000007.1 GCA_041666915.1 Candidatus Paceibacterota bacterium | reverse complement strand
TCGTCTCTGGTAATATGCGTATACATATCCGTTGTTGTTGCTAGTCTGTTAACACTACTAGCGTACAGCAGCGGATATGTTCTTTACAAAAGTTAGTATTGCACTTCAGAGTGGAATTTTAGACCTATCCTTGACATGTAGCTATATTATATGTATTTTACTATAGTAGTTCTTTGATACTAACTTGCGACCCAGTAGGCGATTGTGTTCAATCGTATGGTTATAGCCAAAAGAGGCTTAAAAGTAGGCTTTTCTTGGCTATAACCACTACGGCTTATAGTTCCTCCTCGGATTAGAGGGAAATCAAATACGAAAGGATGACACCATGACACAGATCATGACTGCAGCCGAAATGACCGACGGCCAAATCGAAAACGCCGTCAACAAACTCCGCGACGCGATGCGCAAGCATCGTTCCGAGATCACCTCAGATGTCGCTCAACAAGTTCTCGGAGTCGAGAACCTCGGAATGATGATGTTTACGCCCTTCCGCGAATGTGCTGAAGTGGTCTCGAACCTGATCGTCCGCACCGCCAAAGTGAATCGTAGTCGCTCTCGGCAAGAGGCGATTGAAGCCACTGGCCGCGCACAGTACACGGACCGCAAGGTCGTGGACAGCATGCCGAAAGGTGAAGGCGATGAAGTCGAGGTCGTGTTCTTCAAACCCGACCTCTCGGAGCGCAACGGTTTCATCTCCGATGATGACCTCGAAAAGGAGTTCGAGCTGCGTGGCCTCAAGCCCGCTGACCCGATCTCTGTCGCCGCCGTGAATGAAGCCGATCCCGCCTTCGCTGATGAGAAGCCCCACGGCACTCATTGGAAAGATGCCAAAGGCAACTGGTGCTGCGCCGCGTTCGGCCGTTGGGGCGGCAAGCGCAAGGTGGTCGTCAACCGCAACGACGACGGCTGGGACGACGTCTGGTGGTTCGCCGGTGTTCGCAAGTAGTTCTCAACACTAAGTCGCTTTGGACTCCGGTCCTTAGAAACTTAGTCCTTAGCCCTGTTCCGATTCGTCGGAGCGGGGCTAATTTTGTATGCGCACTTATTATTGATTGTAGTCAATATTGTAATTTTTTGTTGGAGTGAGAGAATTGTCGTATGGAACAAGTAGAAAAACATCTTGCAATTTTTGAAGGTAAGAAGATTCGTAAAACATGGCATAACGAGCGATGGTATTTTGTCGTGGAAGATGTCGTTTTTGCACTTACAGACTCTGATGACCCAAAGCAGTATATTCAACGAATTAGAGATCGAGATGAGGTACTCAGTCAAGGGTATGTACAAATTGTACATACCCTTGACGTAATGACAAAAGGAGGTCGTCAGAAGATGGTTTGTGCGGATTTAGAAGGTATTTTCCGCATCATTCAGTCTATTCCGTCCCCAAAAGCCGAACCGTTCAAGCTTTGGCTAGCTCAAGTCGGTAAAGAAAGGATCGATGAAATTCGTGATCCAGAACTTGCTGTAAATAGGGCCAAGGCTATTTATGAAAGAAAGGGCTATCCAAAAGATTGGATTGATAAGAGATTACGTGGTATCAACGTCCGTAACACTCTTACTGATGAATGGAAAAGTCGTGGGCTAAGGGAAGGTATGGAGTTTGCTATTTTAACAGATGAAATTTACAAGGGCACGTTTGATTTAACTGCAAAAGAATACAAAAAACATAAGTCTTTATCTAAAGAAAATAATCTCCGTGATCACATGGAAGATTTGGAGCTTATTTTGACTATGCTAGGCGAAGCGACCACGACCAAATTGACTAAGGAGAGAGATTCAGAAGATTTTCTTAAAATGCAAAAAGATGCCAAAGAAGGTGGTGAAGTGGCTGGTAAGACTAGACTTGATATTGAGGGTCGTATAGGAAAGGGAATTGTAAGTAAAAAGAATTTTTTACCGAATAAAAAGGGTGGAGGTTTGTTGAATAAGTTGTAGATTAAATAAAAACTAAATACGTCTATGCAAAAATTTGGAGACTATGAATTTCAGAAACATGTCATTAAAGAAGCTAAGAAAGTAGCGCCAATTCCTCAGATTATTAAGGATGTTGGCTTTGATTTTAGCTGGGACGAAGAAAAGGTTTGGGATTTGGATGTACCAATTGAAGATATGAGTATTAATGATTTGATTTGGCATTTTGATATCCCATTTCTTTGGGAGGGTGGTGTCTATAATCTTAAGCCACGAGAAGTAATTGATAATCCAGACAAACATGAGAAAGAATATAAACGTACAATGAATGCAGATCTCGTTTATCCGATAGACATTATGGAAAATAAGGGTCACTGGCTTATATTGGATGGATTGCACAGATTGATGAAATCATCGGTTATGAAACTAGAAAAGGTAAGAGTTCGTAAGATATCCCGTGAATTAATACCTAAAATACTTAATTGAATTTAGCGCTATTGACTTTATTCCACTTCATCTGCTAGGATAGCTCTACCTTAGAAAAAGGAAGCATTTGAACAAAATATTGATTGGAAGCATAACCTTTCGGGGTACAGCTAACCAATCTTCATTTTTTTTCAAAAAATCAAAAAATGGCAAAAACATCAGTTATAGCAAGATCAAAAAAGACACCCAAGTTCAAATCTAGGGTAGTTCGACGCTGTTTCCGTTGTGGTCGCAAGCGCAGTTATATGAGAGATTTTGACCTTTGCCGTATTTGTTTCCGTGAATTCGCCAACGAAGGTGCTATTCCAGGTATAAAAAAATCATCATGGTAACAGACCCTATTTCAGACCTCATAATCCGCCTCAAGAACGGCAGTGACGCCAAGAAGCCTTCGGTTACAGTTTTGTATTCCAAGTTTGCTGAAAATGTTGCCCATGCTTTGAAAAAGGCAGGTTACATTGGAAGTATTGAAAAGAAAGGTAAGATTTTTACAAAAGAACTAGAGATCGGTTTGATCTACTTCCAGACAGGGGCTCGCATCAACGATGTTGAACGCATTTCAAAACCTTCAAGACGCATTTATATGAAATCTAGTGATATTCGTATGTACAGAAGTGGTTTTGGAAATACTTTTCTTACTACTCCAAAAGGTATCATGACCGATGTAGAAGCAAGAAAGAACAAAGTCGGAGGCGAAGTCTTGTTCAAGATTTGGTAATATCCACAAATAACATGTCCAGAATTGCAAAAAAACCTATTGTATTACCACCAAAGACTGAAGCTAGTTTTTCAGGCGGTATTATGACTGTCAAAGGTCCTCTAGGAACATTGACCAAGATTTTCAAACCAGGTATCAATGTTGCTATTGATAAAGAAGGCATTACTTTGACTTTGGGTAGTAATACTCTCCAGAACCAAGCTCTCTGGGGAACATACGCTTCTCATATCAAAAACATGATTGCTGGAGTCAACAAAGCTTACGAAAAGAAACTTGTTGTAGAAGGTATCGGTTACAAAGCTGATATAAAAGGCAAAGATCTAGTTTTAGCATTAGGATTTTCTCATACTATTACAGTTGCTATTCCACCAGATCTCAAAGTTATATCAGAAAAAAATACCATTACAGTTTCCGGTATTGATTGTGAAAAAGTCGGTCAATTCGCTGCCGACATTCGTTCTTTCAAGAAACCTGAACCTTATCTAGGTAAAGGAGTTCATTATTCAGACGAAGTCGTAAGACGTAAGCAGGGTAAGAAGGCTGCATAAAAACCACCATGAGTATATTACAAAAACAAGATCAAATATTTGCACGCAGAAAGGCTCGTATCCGTGCCAAGATTCATGGCACAGCCGAAAGACCACGCTTGGCTGTTTTCAAGTCACACAAATATATCTACGCTCAGATCATCAATGATGATAAAGGTCACACTCTAGTTTCTTGCGATACTAGGATTTCAAAAGCCAAGAAACCAGTAGAGCGTGCTGAAGAGGTTGGTGTAGAGATTGCAAAGAAAGCCAAGGCCGCAAAGATAACCAAAGTAGTTTTTGATAGAAGTGGATATTTGTATACAGGAAAAATCAAAATGGTCGCTGATGCCGCAAGAAAGGGAGGTCTAGAATTTTAATCACCAATATGCCAGCAAAAGAAATAAAACTAAATAACGAGGTTCCTACAGATGTAAAGATTCCTGCTACAGGAGTTGATGTTACAGCTGTTCTTCCAGTAGTAGCAGAAGGAAACAAATTTACACCTGGTCGCAAGATGCGTGGTGACCCAGCAAGACGCGGTGGTCATGGAGGTCAGGGTGCTGGTCAGCAAGGAGGACGCAGTGGTGGAAGACCAAGTCGTGGTGAACCTAGGGAACGTGTCAAACCAGAGTTTGATTCAAAGATCATTGATATTCGCCGTGTGACTCGTGTTGCAGCCGGAGGACGTCGTTATACATTCAGTGTTGCTGTTGTTGCCGGAGATCACAAGGGTCGTGTTGGTGTAGGTTTGGGTAAAGGTGGAGACACAGCTCTTTCAGTAGAGAAGGCTACTCGTGAAGCCAAGAAAAACCTCATCAAGGTCACACTTTCTCCTCAAATGACTATTCCTCATGCTGTAGAAGGCAAGTACGCTAGTGCCATGATCAAGATTTTCCCAGCTCGTGGAAGTGGTGTCGTTGCAGGAAGTTCCGCTCGTGCTGTCATTGAACTTGCGGGTATCAAAGATGTTTGTGCCAAGTTCATCTCCGGTAGTAAAAATAGACTCAACAATGCCAAGGCAACCATTGAAGCTTTGAAGAAGTTAAGTAAAGTTTCCCGAGCAACTTTGCACGGACGAACAGAAGTAAAAAAATAACATGCAATCAAACCAATTAAAAAGAATACACCCAAACAAGAAGCGCATGATCGTAGCGCGTGGGGGAAAGCGTGGTAAGACTTCAGGCCGTGGAGGCAAAGGTCAGTCCGCTCGTGCTGGTAACAAACGCCGTCCTGAATGGCGTGATATCATCAAGCGTGTTCCAAAGCTCCGTGGTCGTGGTAAGAATTCCAACAAACCTTTCCAAGAGAGACCAATAGTGGTCAACTTGGTAGCCCTTGAAAATGTATTTTCAACCAACGACGCTATCACCCCAACCATTTTGGTTGAAAAGGGAGTCATTGCTACTTTGTCAGGTAATATTCCCGCTGTAAAAATTCTCGGTGACGGTGAGATCACAAAAGCCTTGAAGATTTCTGGTTGTTTCATCTCTGATTCTGCAAAAGAAAAAGTTATCAAAGCAGGTGGTTCATTTACTCCAGTTCCTTCTAAGATATTGATTAAGACAAAAACTCCAGCTCAAATCAAAAAAGCTTCCGAACCAAAAAAAGCTAAAGCTCCAAAAGTAGAAGCAAAAGTTGAAAAGACTGAAAAAGCTCCAAAGAAAGATAAAAAAGATTCAAAAGTTGAAAGTAAAAAAGATACCAAGAAGTCAGAAGTATCAAAATCTTAATTAGTTATGGCTCAGTGTAATCGTTAACATATAAAGAAAATTATGCAAAAATTCTGGGAAAAAGTAACGATAGCATTCAAAGATCCAATTTTGAGAAAAAGGATTGGTTTTACGGTTATGGCATTGGTACTCTTTCGTGTATTAGCTTCTATTCCAATACCTGGTATTGACGCAGAAAATCTTGCAAAACTCCTTTCTTCTAGCCAGCTTCTAGGATTCCTAAATATCTTTTCAGGAGGAGGTCTTTCAAATCTTTCTATTGTAATGTTAGGAGTCGGTCCTTTCATCACTGGTTCCATCATTATTCAGCTTCTTACTATGATGTTCCCAAAGTGGAAGAATATGCTCCATGAGGATGGGGAAGCAGGAAGAGCTAAGCTTTCACAATACTCTCGTTTGTTAGGTGCACCTTTGGCAATCATACAAGCAATTGGCTTTATTATCCTTCTCCAATCTCAAAACGTTTTACCACAAATGGATATGTTTTCTTTTATTGTAAACGTTATAGTCGTTACAGCAGGTTCAATGTTGCTCATGTGGGTTGGTGAACTTATATCAGAATTTGGTATTGGAAACGGTGTTTCTTTGATTATTTTTGCCGGTATCGTTTCTACATTGCCAATAACAATAGTTCAAAATTTCCAAAAGCTTTCTACGACAGGAGCTTCTGATCTTCCTTTTTATATTGTTACACTAGTTATCGCTATCGCAGCCGTAGCTGGCGTTATATACGTTACAGAGGCTGAAAGGTCAGTGCCTGTCACTTATGCCAAGCAGGTTCGTGGTAACAAAGTTTACGGTGGTTCTACTACCTACCTTCCTTTGCGTCTCAATCAATCTGGTGTTATCCCAATCATCTTTGCTATGTCTATATTGATATTCCCATCAATCATATTGAATGTTATCGGTAAGTGGGATACTTATCCTGGAGTAGCGGATATGGCAAAATCACTTGCAACATTCCTTTCTCCTGGCACATTGATCTACGGCATACTTTACTTTGTCATGGTTGTTCTCTTTACTTATTTCTATACCGCCGTCACCTTTGATCCAAAACAAATTTCTGAAAACCTACAACGTTCTGGAGCTTTCATTCCTGGTGTAAGACCTGGTGAACACACTCAAAATCATATCGGTAATATTGTCACTCGTATTACTTTGGTCGGTGCACTCTTTCTAGGTGTTGTCGCTATCCTTCCTCTTATTATTCAAGCTTTCTCACCAGATAAAGGCCAAGGTGTTGCTGTTGGTGGTACTGCTCTCCTCATCGTTGTTTCTGTAGTTCTAGATCTATTGAAGAAGATTGATGCTCAGGTTGCAATGAGAGAATACTAGTTGTGTCATTCCCGCGAAGGCGGGAATCCAGTGTATTACCAACTAAGCTAGATCCAGTGGTTATATCCTGGATTCCCGCCTTCGCGGGAATGACAAAAACCCAGTTTCGCAGTGACGACTTATCTGGGTTATAATACACCTTATGAAATTACAATCATTTATATTTATCGGTCGTTCTGGCTGTGGTAAGGGAACTCAGATCAAGTTGCTCATGGACGCTTTGAAAAAGAAAGATCCAGAGCATGACATTTTATATATCTATACAGGTCAAGAATTTCGCAAATTTATAAAAGGAGAAAGTGCCACACAAAAAGTCTCAAAAGTTTTATATGAAACTGGTGGTTTGATGCCAGAATTTCTCACAGTTCATATGTGGGCTACTCCATTGATTGAGAATTATAAAGGCAATCAACATCTTATTTTTGATGGTACACCTAGAAAATTCCATGAAGCTGGAGTTTTGAATTCAATTTTTAATTTTTACGGACTTGAAAAACCTTGGGTCGTTCATTTGGAAATCTCTCCAGAAGAAGCTATGAAGAGGTTGTCGCTTAGGCAGAGATTGGATGATAAAGAAGAAGATGTAACAAAGAGACTTGCTTGGTATAAGACGGATGTAGAGCCAACTATTGAATATTACAAAGGTAATCCCAACTACAATTTTCTCCAGATTGATGGTCAAAGGACTCCTGAAGCTATCCATGAGGACATTGTGAAAATAGTAGGTTTGGTGTAGGTTTAAAATATGGTGACGATAAAAACAAAGGAGGAGATCAACATTCTTCGTGAAGGGGGCAAAAGACATGCTTTTATTTTGCGTGAATTGGCAGGAATGGTAAAACCTGGTGTTACTTCTTTGGAATTGGAAAATCGGGCCAGAGAGCTTATTGCCGAAGGTGGTGATGAAGCTTCTTTTTTGAATTACAAACCTTTTGGTGCCAAGCGACCATATCCAGCAGCCCTATGTGTTTCTGTGAATGACGAGGTTGTTCATGGTATTCCCAATGAAGGAGATAAGGTACTCAAAGAAGGTGATATTGTCACTCTTGATCTCGGTCTTACTCACAAAGGCTTGGTGACCGACTCGGCTGTTACTGTCCCTGTTGGTAAGATTTCTCCAGAGCTCACTCAGTTATTGGAAGTTACAAAAAAAGCTCTTTATGCTGGTATCAGGGTTGCAAAAGGGGGGAACAAAACTGGTGATATTGGTGAGGCTGTTTCTAGGATGGCGATTCCATTCAAATATGGTGTTGTTGAAGAATTATCAGGACATGGTGTCGGATATTCTGTACATGAAGATCCTTATGTTCCAAACTACGGAACGGCTGGAGAAGGGGATATTCTTACCCCAGGGATGGTTATAGCTATTGAACCAATGTTCAATCTTGGTACAAGACGCGTCAAACTTGGTGATGATGGGTATACGTATAAGACTGCCGATGGTAATCCCTCGGCTCATTTTGAGCATACCGTTGTCATTACAAAAAGTGGAGCGGAGATTTTGACACAGTAAACTTGTTTGTTGTTCGCTTTTATCTTTAGAGTAAATGAGTTATGATTCATATTACTTTTATCATAATTTATTACCAATATGACTCCTCACCCAAAGGTTGAACGTACTCTAGTTATCATCAAACCAGACGGGATTCAACGGACTCTTATTGGAGAGATTATCAAGAGATATGAAAGAATAGGTCTCAAGATGGTTGGAATAAAGATGATGATTCCAACTGCAGAACTTATAGAAAAACATTACACCCTTGATCCAGAGTGGCGTTTGAAGACTGGACTAAAAACTATAAAAGGTTATACGGATAAAGGTTTGATACCACCACACAATGATCCGTTGAAGATTACTTCTATTATTTTGAAGAATTTGGTCAACTATATGACCAAGGGTCCTATCATCGCTATGGTTTGGCAGGGTGCACATGCTGTAGAAGTTGTCAGGAAAATCACCGGAGGAACGGAGCCAGTCATGTCTGCTGTTGGTACTATTCGTGGAGATTTTGTTTTGGATTCATACAGGATGAGTGATTCTGATGGCCGTTCTGTACGCAATCTTGTTCACGCTTCTGGTTCGGTCAAAGAGGCGGATGATGAGATAGCACATTGGTTCAAGAAGGAAGAATTGTTTGATTATCGTCTGCTTGCAGAACAAATGCTTTATGATGTGGATTTGGATGGAATCTTGGAGTAATTTGTCAACGTTGTCTCTTGTGTCAAATCTGTGTCTGAACTATATTTTTTGCTTGCACTTATTTTTGATAGGAATAAAATGTATACAGATTGCATGAGTAAAATCCTACAAAGTTAAAACTTTAGGGAGGCCGACGAACTGGTCAAACTTTTCAATTTCTTCTGCGACCCCTCGTGGCGTTGGAAGCTAGGCAACCCACCTGTATTAACAGGTATTTACTCTTGCAATCTACGAAGTGCGTCTACGATATTGTAGGCGCTTTTCTTTTGGACTTAAAGTATAATTATCTCAAATATGAATAATCCCAAAATAACTTTTTGTAGTGGAGTAGGGACAGTTACTGGTGCTAACTTTTTATTGGAAACAATCGGTGGTACGAAGATTCTCATTGATTGTGGATTGGTACAAGGAGAGAAGGTGGCTACTGATGAAAACCGTAAACCATTTGGTTATGACATTGGCTCTATTAAAGCCCTCTTCATCACACATGCTCACCTAGATCATGTTGGCCGTATTCCGAAACTGGTCAAAGAAGGTTATAGCGGACCGATATATTCCACGCCACAGACGAAAGCACTTGCGGAGATTATATTAAATGATGCTGTGGGAATTTTGACCAACGAAGCCAAACAAGAGGGCTTGGAACCACTCTATAACAATGACGATGTTCAGGCAGTTTTTCCACTTTGGAAAACAATAAATTATCATGAAGTATTCAAACTGACTGAAGATGTAGAAATCTTTTTGAAAGATGCAGGACATATCTTGGGTTCTTCCATGGTAGGAGTTACAACTCCAAGAGGAGATGGTAATAAGATGAAGATATTATTTACCGGAGATCTAGGCAATTCTCCAGCACCTTTGCTCAGAGATACAGAAGCGGTCGGCAGTGTTGATTATATAATCATGGAAAGTGTTTACGGTGATCGCAATCACGAAAGCAGAGAGGGAAGGTCCAACAAATTCTGTCAGGTTGTAAAAGATTCTATTGCTCGTGGCGGTACTTTGGTCATACCGACTTTTTCTGTTGACCGTACGCAGATACTGCTTTTTGAATTGAACAATATGATAGAACAAAAAAAGATTCCTAGTATTCCAGTTTTTGTGGATTCACCTATGGCTATCAATGCCACTTCAGTGTATTCAGAAAATACTGATCTTTTCAATGATAAGGTTCGTGGACAAATAGGTAATGGTGATAATATTTTCAAATTTCCACATTTAGAATATACAATGCTCTCAAATGAATCTCGGGATATAGAAAATACAAAAGGCCCAAAGATTATTCTTGCAGGTTCAGGAATGTCCATCGGTGGACGCGTGATCAGTCATGAAAGAAAATATTTGCCAGATTCCAACAGTACAATTTTGTTTGTTGGTTATCAGTCTGCGGGTTCTCTGGGTCGTGAATTGGCTGATGGTAATAAGAAGGTGAAGATTTATAGAGATACTATCAAAGTGAAGGCGCATATAGAGACGCTTTATGGCTATTCTGCACATAAGGACGGAGATCATCTATTAGAATTCGTCACAACTGCTGAAAGTGGTTTGAAGGAAGTCTTTGTTGTTATGGGTGAACCTAGGTCTTCTATGCATTTGGCGCAAAGAATCAATGATGAAGTCGGGGTGAAGGCAGTGGTACCAGAGGTGGGGAGTACGGTTTTGTTGGGATGAGTTTTAGGAATATGAGTGCAAAGTGAAAAGTGCAAAATGCAAAGTTTTAGTGAAAAGTTATTAAGTTCCTTAATTATTCACTAGTAACTACAACTTTGCATTTTGCACTTTGCACTTTGCACTAAAAACCACTTTGCTCTCATAAAAAAAACGCCATCACAGCGTTTTTTTAGGTAGTATGTAGTTTGCTGATTATTTAACTGACTCAACAACTCTCTTGAAAGTCTCAGGTTGGAATTCTGCTAGAGTTGCCAAAATCTTGCGATCTAGGGCAATATTTTTCTTCTTGGCAGCACCAATGAATTTGGAATAAGAGAAACCGAGTGGGCGTAGGGAAGCGTTGATCTTCACATTCCAGAGACGGCGGAAGTCACCTTTCTTGTCACGGCGATGAGCGAAAGCGTAGACTCCAGCATGACTCAAAGCGTCATTTGCAGCTCGCTCGGTATTGGAACGGCGGAAACGGAAGCCTTTGGCAGCTTTGAGGACACTACGGCGATTTTTCAGTGCATTTACTCCTTTTTTTACTCTTGTCATGGTAGTTTTCTAAATGTTTATTAAAGGTTCACCAAGAAACGACTCTTGGACTTGTTGCTCATATGAACTTCAGTTGTACGACGCTTGCCCATACTTGTACTGGTACGTTCTTTGGCATTAAAATGGTTTTGACCAGGCTTGCGTGAAATGACTTTGTCATTACGTGTGACCTTGAATCTCTTTGCGTATGATTTGTTTGTTTTTATCATGTTATTTACCCTGAGTTTTTATCGAAGGGTCTGTTATTTTTTCTCTATGACTATCGACAATCCTTTTGGTCCTTTCGTTACATCCTGAGTAACTTTGTATTCGACGGTGACCAATTTCATAATACGCTCGAGACGTTCTTTTAGGAATTTGATATCCATATATTTCGAGCGACCGATAAGGAAAAGATCAACTTTGACACGGTTACCCTCAGCTAGCCATTCAGATACTTTCTTGGCTTTGAGTTCTAGATCATGATCGCCTGTGCCGATCTTTACTTGGACAATCTTGAGCTCGCTTACCTGAGTCTTCTCTTTGGCTACTTTGGTCTTTTTCTTTTCTTCGTAGCTATACTTTCCATAATCCATTATCTTGGCTACCGGGGGAACAGCGGTAGGGGAGATCTCTATCAAGTCCAATCCACGTTTCTCTGCTTCTGCTATAGCCTGAGATAACGGAATTACGCCGAGATTATCTCCTTCGGCAGTAACGACGCGCAATTGAGGCGCCTTGATTTGATGGTTGATTTTGACTCTTATTGCCAATGTTTCAAAGATTACGGTTAGGAAACATATTTATAGCATATAAGGAGGTAGATAGCAAATATAAAATCATTGACATTGCAGGTTCAATCGTGACATACTTTACACGAATTTGACCTTTGATATTGTGGTTCATTCACTGTAACAACGAGTATCTTTCATTGGTTGTGAGGAAGGATGTTTGTTGTTGTGGTGAAATGGAGTAGCCACGCATAGAAAACAACGTAAGTATGTATGAAAGGATGATAACAATGAAAAAGACATTGATTACATCTCGTAATAATAACGGAAACGGAGACGGAGTTAGTGATGGTCAGAAACGTAACCTTGTAAACCTTATGGTAGCAGCTACTGTGAAGTCGGTAGTGTCTAAGGTGAATGAGTTATCTAAGGAGGGTATTCTTAATAGGCATAGTTGCCAGTACGTTCTAGCCGGTGGTCATAAACTTGCTAAAGAAACGAGAGATGTTGTTGGAAGGGAGTTTGGTGGGTTTGTTGAAAATGGTGTCGGTCGTTTCAGGCCATTATTCAATGATAGGAGGATTATCATACCAGCTACAACTGGTAAAGAATTCCTTAGCAAATCAAAAGTCTTCACTACTAATGGTCGAGAATTTTCTAAACTCGGCTGTGATGTTGAAGATTATCCAACCAAAGAAGTTGAAGTGAAAACATACGAAATTCTCAAAGGAGGAGTTTTGATGGAAATTTTTGGAGGGTTTGGAGTAGATTTCTCTCGCTCATTTCTCAATCAAGGACAAATTATCTCGGTTGTAGAGAATCACCGTTTTGTACTTGGAAAAGGAGGTATGGTAACCCTGTTTCTATTCAGGGTAGGGAGTAAGTTTTTGGTATTACGTGTCAGCATGAATGCTCTCGGACTTCTAGGTGCGCATGTCAGTAATCTTTTGGGAAATGCCATCTACTACAACTCAGTTAACCATCAAGTCGTGGTTCCCCAATTGAATCACGGACGAGTTCGTTAGTTTTCTAATCGTTCGCTTTTAGCGGACAATCCCTCTAACCTCATATTTGTATGAGAGCTAGGGGGATTTTTTATAGGAATTTTCTAACCAAATGAATGAGCATCTCGGGTATTTTTTCTAGGAAGAAACGATTTTGCCATTCTTTGAGATTTACTTCTTTTGATTCTTTTATATCTTTCATAAAATGTTCCTTTAGTTCTTTAGAGAATTTGTCATTGGTTGTAACTATATTGGCTTCAAAATTGTATAACAAACTAGCACTGTCTAAGTTCATTGAGCCGACAGTAGACCATGTATTGTCTATTGTGATTGATTTGCTATGGATCATATTACCTTGGTATAGGAATATACGGACTCCAGATTGTAGTAACGTTTTGAAAAATGCTCGTGCCCCGAGATCTATGGCGTAATGGTCAGATTTTTCTGGAACAATCAATCGCACGTCAACTCCACGTCTGGAAGCAGCTTTGATGGTGCGATAAAGCCTATGTGTTGGTACGAAATATGGAGTGGTTATGTAGATATGATCATTTGCTTCGCGCATAGCTTTTATAAGTTCGGTGTAAACATGTCTACGTCCTGGGGCTGGATAATTGGTCAGATATTTGAATTCAGCATTATAAGGGTGTCTTGTATGTCGTAACTTTTTTAATTTGAGTGCCCGTAGCCACATTTGTTCAAAAGCATTTTTCATTTCCATTACAACGGGACCTTCTAATCGTACATTCGTATCACGCCAATTTTTGAAAGCATCGTTGACACAAATACTGCCGGTGTAACCAACTTTACCGTCTATGACCAAAGTCCTCCTGTGGTTACGGAAATACCAAGAACGAAAATTTGGTACACGAAAATATCCTGGAATGAGAGTTTTCCAGAATAAAAGTTCTATGCCACTTTCTTTTAATTCTTCAGCCGTGTTCGAGCCCCACAATGTGAAGCTTCCAGCTGCATCCCAAAGAAATCGTACTTTGACTCCGTTTCTAGCTCGGTCCTTGCAGATGTCTATGAGTCTTTGGCCGTATTCATCTTTGAAGAAGATGAATTGTTCTAAGACGATAGTTTCTTTTGCTTTGGCACAGTCTGCTAACATGGCATGCCAAGCATCTCCATTTTCTGAGTATAATTTCCAATCATTTTGTTCGGACATAGGTATATAGTATATACTATTTTTTATGTTACGATATCTGCATGGTTACTTTTATTGATTACAAAAAGGCTCATTTTAATTATGAAATCCTTGAAAAAATTGAGGCTGGTATTGAGTTGTCTGGTTTTGAAGTAAAATCAGTAAAGAAGAATCAGGGATCTTTGGAAGGGGCTTACGTCATCGTTCGTGGAGGTGAAGCTTATGTTATGAACCTTTTCATTCCACCGTATCAAGAGAATAATACCCCAAAAGGTTATGAACCTCGTAGAAATCGTCGTCTTATTTTGACCAAAAAAGAAATTACTCATTTGGCAGATGTGGAACTTGGTCGTGGATTGACAATTGTGCCTATTTCGGTATATAATAAAGGCAACCTCATCAAAGTCTCAGTCGCTGTCGTCCGTGGTAAAAAGAAATTTGATAAACGCGAAACGATAAAAAAGCGCGAGACTGATAGGACGGTGAGAAGAGATTTTAGAGATCGTTGATAACTTCTGTGTCATTCCCGCGAAGGCGGGAATCCAGTATATTACCAATAAATTTAGTGGCTATATCCTGGATCCCCGCCTTCGCGGGGATGACACAAAATAACTGGGGGTGATCGGCATAGACAACCGGTCATGTTAGTTCGTGCAGTGCGAGCACCATTAACTCGTAAATCTGATGGAAATTCTAAATGCTAAATCAACCGTTTCTCCATATTTTGGACAAAAGGACTTTGCATTCGCTCTTGTTTAAAGAGCCGTCTCTCTAAGGGGATCCTTACTTTGGAGTTGGCGTAATAATCTGGATGTAGGGAAGTAGAGTTTCTCACTCTATTTCTTGAACTCATGAGATCGTGAATACACATTTTGCACACTTTCTAGGATGTATTCATTAAATCTACTTCGGCAGTATAAAGTTTGCTAACACTGTAGAATCGTTCTATACATATCGATTGCACGCGGGTTCGATTCCCGCCATCTCCACAATTGACAAATAACTAGTAGCTATGCTATAATATAATTAGATTGTAGCTTGTTTTATATTGCTTAAAGTCCTGAAATGTTGAGGATTTCAAGCAGTATAACAACAAGTAACAATTCTTTGAAAGGAAATTATGAGCCAGAAAAAAATTATCACAGCAACTGAGGAGTTCCCAATTACTCCTGAACACATTGATGCTTCACAACACTTGTTTGACGCATTTGACCACAGTGAAACTGAAGTCTCAGCAGGGTGGATCGTTCGGTTCATGCAGGCCCGTGGAAAAGGATGGACGCCATTTACACAGGAAGAGATCGAGACCTTCTACTCCAAGAAATTCAATGACGGCTTCCATTTCAACCGTCTGGTTAATCCCCAGATGATTCCTCCGAGCTTGGTCCGTGCCTTTGAAGGTTACATGGATCCACTGGTTCCGGCTGGTGGTGGTTGGATCATTCTCGCCGATGATAAGAAGTATTATGTGACGGATGATTTTGTCATACGATGCTTCAAGTCTCAGCCTGTAAAAAAAATCAAAAAGCAGGTTGCGGTTGTGGCCTAGCTGCTACACCTCCCACAGAAAAGTTTCTCACGGACTTCTCTGTGGGAGGCTTTTCTTTTACCTAAAACAGTTCCTAATATCATTCACCAATCTCCACAAATTCACTTATTCATGCTTAAATAACCCTAGACCCTCTTCCTCGGCAACATCATGATTAGAGATCCATTCTTATTATGATGTTGCCATAACGGTGACTCGGTAGTCATATCTCTATCGAAATCCAGTAATTGGAGGAAAAATGAAAAGAAAACAAGTGGTTATTAGCGAGTCAGCTTTGTTGGCTATTGATGTTTGCAAACAAATGGTGAGGATGTCATTGGAAACTCATCTTAAGGTTAGAGATATTTCCATATCGTTTCTTGGAGAATGCAAACAAACAGAGAATAGTATTGTTAGTGGGGTAGTGGCAAGTTTTCACCTATGTGACTCTTCACACACTAGTCCTAACTGCTATCGTAGCCAGTCAAAATTTACTGCTCATTTTGACCTTTGTAAGTATAAAGATATAGGATGGTGCATTTCATCTGAAAAAGAGATGACACTTAGTAAGAGTGATGGCTCAGTAGCAGTCTTCATGTCAGTCCCTTTTCTGAGGGATCTTCATTTGAAAAAAGGTTTTGATGATGATAAATAAGTTAGTTTTTTAACATTCCCACGAGACAACTCGTGGGTTTTTGTTTGTTTGACAATATCCACTTAATCATGTTAATCTATTTTCAGATCAATCACCTCACAACAGCCAAGATATATGAGAATACTGATGTATTTTGGCTGTTGTGACAATAGCTGTAGAAGCAATAAAGCCCTACATTTCCTTGAAGGAAAAAATGAAAAAAGAGTCCATTGAAAATAAACCAGTTAGAAAGCTCTCAATGGTTTTGGGAGATTGTAGGGTGTTGGAGATCATTAAGTTTATTCTTCAACAATTCTTTGGTCATGATGACATAGTTTTTCATCAGGTGGACATGATAGCGGGTGAACAATTGAAATTTGTCCAACCTGGTCCTAGTGGTAAAATTGTTTTACGAAAATCTTTCAGTGCCACTATACTGTTCGCTGATCTGAATAATCCGCAATTACTTGACCCTAGTATAGAGGTTGATGTCACTATGGAGAGGAATACAATAGAAGGTTATCCTTGGAACCTGGCTATTTTTCACGGAACAGTCAGTGGGCATCCCCTGATAAGGAAACCGATTGATCTTGACCTTGAGTACATCAATACCTCTCTCAAAATCGCCGTGGTTGATTTTGTTAGGAGGTTTAACAGTGCGGTGTTAGGTTAAAGAGTATCGTTACCTTAAAATAAACCCTGAACTCCAATCAGGTGCCCAACTCAAAAGGTTGGGCTTTTTCTTTCCTTTATTACACTTTTCTGTATAATCAACAATACATTCAAATATGGCAAATAATGTAGTCAAAAAACCCAATGAAATCAAAGGAAAAGGTGGTGGATGGTTTCCAAATAACCTAAGCTTTTTGAACCTGCTTTCTCTTGTCATCTTGATTTTTCTTCTCATAACTGGCTTGTACGCAGGATTTTCTGAGAATAAAGTTGCAACTACACCGACTTCTTTGTCTTCTATTGCCAACGATATTCAAAAAGGGAGCATTGTTTCTTTGGAGATTTCTGGCGATGATATCACCGCTACTTATACAGACAAATCTCTGAAGACAGCACAAAAAGAATCAGACTCATCTCTAACAGAATCACTCGCACGTTTTGGTGTTACTTCAGCAAAACTGGCTACAACAACTATTATGATTGTTCAACCTGGGGGATTTTGGTATTGGACATCAGCTTTGGCACCATTTTTGGCTCCGATATTATTTTTAGTATTTTTTGTCTGGCTCATATCTAGACAAGTTCGTGGGGCGGGTATGCAAGCCATGACATTTGGTCAATCAAAAGCTCGTATCACTATGCCCGATGATGTAAAGCAGAAAGTAACTTTCAAAGATGTTGCTGGTGCAAAAGAAGCCAAGCAGGAACTTTTAGAGATTGTAGATTTTCTACGTAATCCAAAAAAGTTTATTGAGATCGGTGCAGAGATACCAAAGGGCGTTATTCTCATGGGCGCACCCGGAACAGGAAAGACTCTTTTGGCTCGAGCTGTAGCTGGTGAAGCTGGAGTAGCATTCTTCTCTATTTCAGGATCTGAATTTGTAGAAATGTTCGTAGGAGTTGGAGCTTCTCGTGTACGAGACTTATTCAAAATGGCCAAGGAAGCTGGACCAGCTATCGTCTTCGTTGATGAGATAGATGCAGTCGGTAGGGCACGCGGTTCTGGTATGGGTGGTGGTAATGATGAACGTGAACAAACCTTAAATCAGATCTTGGTTGAGATGGACGGTTTTGAACCAAATGAAAAAGTCATTGTAATGGCAGCTACGAATCGTCCAGATGTTCTAGATCCAGCACTTTTGCGTCCAGGAAGATTTGATCGTAGAGTGGTCATAGATTTGCCTGATAGAGGTGACCGTGAAGAAATCTTGAAGATTCATTCTGTAAAGAAACAACTGGCTGAAGATGTGAATATAAAAGTTGTTGCAGAACGTACTCCAGGATTCTCTGGTGCAGACTTGGCTTCTCTTATGAATGAAGCTGCTATTTTGGCAGCTAGAGAAAATAGAAATAAGATTGGTCAATTTGATTTGATTCGTTCTATTGAAAAAGTTATGCTAGGTCCAGAGCGTAGGAGCCATATTCTTTCTATGAAAGAAAAAGAGATCACTGCGTATCATGAGGCTGGTCACGCTATCATTTCTTCGGTCTTACCTTATGCAGATCCTGTCCATAAGATTTCTATCATCTCCCGTGGAAGAGCCGCTGGTTATACTTTGAAATTACCTTTTGAAGAAAGGAAACTCCAATCACGCAAAGAGTTTTTGGATGATATTGCAGTCTCTCTCGGAGGGTATGTTGCAGAGACTATGGTTTTTGGCGACCTTACTACAGGCGCATCCAACGACCTTCAAGTTGCTACAGCTTTAGCACGTGACATGGTAACTCTCTATGGAATGTCAGACAAGATTGGTCCAGTTGCTTTGGAAAGTGCCCAAGGCAAAGTCCTCTTTGGTATGGGTGTTTCTGATCGTGAATATTCTGAGCGCGTTTCTTCGGAGATAGATAGCGAAGTTTCGCGTATAATGAGAGAGGCTCATGAGATTGCCAAAAAGTGTTTGGTTGAAAACAAAAAAGCTTTTGAAGCTATTGCCAAGCGCCTTGTTGAAACCGAAACTATTGAACGTGAAGAGTACGAAACTATTTTGGTCGCACAGGGTATAATAGTGAAGAAGAATGAGAGTTTGAAGATAAGTAAATAAAGTTCCCGCCCTTAGCTCAGCTGGTTAGAGCACAGAGCTTGTGGACTGGAATGAGTACCTGTGAAAATATGCGTCCGCCCTTAGCTCAGCTGGTTAGAGCACAGAGCTTATACCTCTGGGGTCCCTGGTTCGAGCCCAGGAGGGCGGACGGATATTTGCACAAGGTGCGAATGAACAGTCCATATGGAAATATACCTCTGGGGTCTCTATTCGAGCCCAGGAGGGCGGACAGGCATTTGCATAATTAATCTAGCACCCCTTAGTATAAATATTGGATGCGGTTATAAAACCAGCGAGATAACTCACTAGTACGATACAAATAATCGCGAAGATAGATAGAAACATAGGTTCTTAGTTAGTTGGTAAATTCTAAACTACAGAACTTGCTACTTCCATTCTACAACTATGTTAATTTTTTGCACGCTTCTTAAATCATTCAAAATGCGAGGTTATCATATGGACATCAACCCTTTTCTTTAATATAGGATATTTTGATAGGGAAACGTCATCTTCTATGAGTAAAGAAGCTTCTGCTCTGGCTGCTTCAACCATCTTCAAGTTCTGTAAGGCTTCCATGGCAATATCAGAAACACCCCATTGTTGAGTACCAGAAAGTTGTCCGGCACCTCTTTGTGATAGATCAAGTTCGGCAAGTTCAAAAGCATTTTTGGCGGATTGTAGAGCTTTGAGACGATCTATGGATTTGGCAGAAGTAGTTTCGGTGAAGGCGTAGCAATAGGCTTGGAAAGAACTTCTCATAACACGGCCACGAAGTTGGTGTAGTTGTGCTAAACCAAATCTCTCGGCACCTTCAATGATCATGACTGTGGCATTTGGTACATTGACTCCAACTTCAACTACAGAAGTAGCACAGAGAATATCTATCTTTCCATCTTTGAAATCTTTCATGACAGCATCTTTGTCGTCTGGTTTCATCTTGCTGTGAAGTACGTCGATCTCATATTCAGGGAATACAGAACGTTTCAGACGAATTGCTTCTTCTTTGACAGATTTCGCAATAATAGCAGCCTCTTTATCTGGGTCAGGCTCATTGATACGTGGACAGATTACAAACATTTGTCTGCTAGCTTGTAATTCTTGTCTTATTTTTTCATAAACCTCATTACGTTTTTCTGGGAGAACGAGTTCGGTTATGACAGGTTTTCTACCAGCAGGGGATTCATCTATGAGAGTGAGGTCAAGGTCTCCATACATAGTGAGAGCTAAGGTTCGTGGTATTGGTGTGGCAGTCATAGAGAGCAGGTGAGGAGCAGTACTTTTTTTTACCAACTTTGCTCGTTGGGCAGTACCAAAACGATGTTGTTCATCAATGATAACGTAAGCTAGATTTTTGAATTCAACAGCTTTTTGGATGAGGGCATGCGTACCAATGAGTACAGCAATCTCTCCATTTGCTACCCATTGCAAGAGTTGGGTACGAGAAATATCGGTCCAGCCTTTTGGATTGACCTTTGAAGGGAATTTTCTGCAACCAGAACCAGTGATGAGTCCGATCTGTATTGGCATATATGAAAAATATTGAATGAAAGATTCAAAGTGTTGGCTAGCGAGAATTTCGGTTGGACACATATAAGCGACTTGAAGATTACTAGAACGAACAACATTTTCTGATGGTTTGAGAAGAGGTTGATTTTGTGATCGGTCTATTTGAGTTGGCACCACCTTTTTCTTTGTTGAACTTTTTTCTATTTTAATTGGTTCGGGAATATTTTTTACTGGTCTAGAAACCATGACAGCATAAGCAGTAGCAGCAGCTACAGCAGTTTTGCCAGATCCTACATCTCCCTCAAGAAGTCGTGACATTGCTTGATCTTTGCGCATATCGCTAGTGATAGTCTCTATTGCTCGTGTCTGCGCATTGGTTGCTTGGAATGGGAAACGTCGGACGAATTCTTGTACATTTGCGTGTGGTGTTTCCACAAGAAAAGAAGGATGTTGTTCGTATTTTTTTCTAGCCTGCTTTTTTCCAATCTGAATAACGAATATTTCTTCAAAAGAAAAACGTTTGCGAGCAGAGAGAGCGTCATCTCTACTGAGTGGAGTGTGTATCCAAATAATAGCGGTTTTGATACTTGGTAAATGATATTTTGTCAGAATAGATTCTGGGATCGGATCTTCTAGTGTTTCTAGAATATTATTTTTAAATATTTTTTGTATGGAATGATATATCCAACTAGAACTGATACCACGAGATTCTGGGTAGACTGGGTAGAGAGTATGAGCTTCATTACCATCTCCGAATAGGGAATCACCAACACCTATCGGAACCGTGTTCACCGCTTCAACTTTTGGATTGGAAAAATAAATTTCACCTGGTTTATCTGGCTCTTTGCTCCTTCTCTGACTAACTTTTCCTTCTATTCTGACCAGAGAATTATCTTGAATCATTTTTGCCAAGTAAGGCTGGTTGAACCAGACACAATGAATACGACCAGTCTCATCCTCAATGTAACCGTCTGCCATCGCTATTTTTGTTTTGAAACCCTTACTAGCTTTGAGTCCACCGATCTTCCCAAAGATGACCGCTGTATCGCCAGCCTGCAATGAATCAATGCTTTTTGCTATTGCCGTATCACCATATCGGACAGGGAAATGATAAAGGAGGTCTTCCAATGTTTCTATACCCAGACGTTTGAGTGCGGTCTTCTGAATAGGGGTTATGCGGAAGTATTCTGAGACTTTGGTGGAAAGGGTGATGGGCATGGGGTAATTGTAGAGGTAATCGGGAGATTAGTGAAGGCTTGTACACCTTCTGGACTTATAGTCATAAAGTTGTTAGAAACCCACCGAAGACTACGTCAAATCTTTTATTGATTGCGAGATTTTAGGGCTTTCGTTAATGCCGGCTATAATCCGTTTTAGAATATTGTCTGGAAGTTTGGGATAATTCATGGACCCATTTTCCTCAATTTTTCTGATTAAATCGTTCATATTTACTTCAAAAACTTCGTTGCAATTGAATGCACTATCGCTTGTAAAGATACAATGTTCCTTTGTTTTTACCTCTACAATGGTTTTATCACTAACGCCAGCTCTTTTAACAAATTCCTTCTTTTTCTGTATCTGAGTCGTAGATGTAACCATGATTAAAGCTGTGTCGGTTTTTGGATTGCGATTGAGTATAATAAAATAGCGATTCTTTGACTGTCTCTTTGAATCGCTAAAATCAACAAAAAAGTTAAATACTGAACCTTGTTCAATACACAATGGAATTCTGATCTTTGGCGGTATTTCCATTGCGCTCCATGTTTAGCTAGTAAAAAACGCGGAGACTTCCTTTTGTTCGGAAAAAGATTCCTTTGCCATTTCTAAATCTAATTTGTTTTGAGAAAACAAATCATCTCCTTTTGGTGTATTAGTAAAAAAATCATCATAATCCATCCTTACCCTTTTTTTACCCTCATCAAGTTCTTTTTTATGTTTTATCCACTCTGGGAATTCGTGCGTTATCTCGGCCAATTCAAACTGGTCTTTATCGGAAAATCTATTATATACAGACTCAATACATTCAAGATCTGTTTTTGAAAATACACTTAAATCTTCTTGTTTAAGAGAAACAAGTGTCTGTTTCTTTTCATCAATAGGTTTGATATATTTTTTTGCATAAGCCAAAGCCTCATCCGATATGCTCGAAAGTTCGGCAACATTTTTTGTTAGCGAACCAACTGGACCTAATTTCATTGCCCAGTACATGTCACCAACTATAGGTCTGCCATATTTTCGCAAATGCAGACGGTCAGCAAGAAAAATAAGCTTTATAGCCTTCATCTTGTTAATCTTTCCATCTTTCTTGCGAGCAAGTAGATTCAATGCTTGGGTCGCCTTTTTATAGATTGTTGTAGGCATATTAGTCATATTTATATGATAGCATTTTATTATGAAAATTCAATCAAAATAACAGCTCGCTCTCTGGACTTATAGTCATAAAATTGTTAGTTTTGAGTAAACAAAAGAAAGGAGTTCCTTGTATATTATATGAGTGCTATCAAAATCGTCTCTACCCCTCCAGGACAAGCTCCGGAATGGGTGAGACAAGAATGGATTGGTGCGGTCATACCGTTACCAAAGCAATCATCAGTCGGTATTCAAGTCGGTGCTCGTGGTGGTAAACCACAAAATCTTGGTGGTTATCAAGTAGAGACCACTGAAGCTATGAAGGAGTTGGGTAAAAAATCTCCTGAAGCTGTGAAATGGTGGGAGGGAAACGTACCACTAAAGGCGATTCCGAGATTAGTTTTTTCCAGGGACGTTTGTGAACTTGTTCAATAGTCGTCGAATCAAAAACACCACTAAGTAAAAAGACTAGGTGGTGTTTGTTTTAAATGGTGATTCGGTCAAGCTCACTCATTATTTTGTGATCTGTACCCTAAAAAGTAGACACATTGGAACCCTCTAACCCTCGACCCGGGCTAAAAGATGATTTCTGTATTCGACAGGCGTCATCTTTTTTCTGGTCCACTGCTTTCTTTCGTAATTG
>JBAYFZ010000006.1 GCA_041666915.1 Candidatus Paceibacterota bacterium | reverse complement strand
GTTCCTTAACTATTAACTAATAATTACAACTTTGCATTTTGCACTTTTCACTTTGAACTAACAAAATTTACACTTCTTAATGTGGTTACATCCTGGATTCCCGCCTTCGCGGGAATGACACAGTGTGTGATACAATATCCCGCAAGTCCTGCCTAAAAAATTAGTAGAGAAAAGAGAGAGATAATTAAATAATAATTATGGAAATATCAATCCGACAGAAGTGCCGTTACTTTTTTGAGCATCCAAAGGAGTGGGTTACAAATCCGCAGAATTACAAACGACTGATTGTTTGGGTACTGATCTTTATTTGTATGTTTGGAATTAGTATAACGGTTGCAAATTATAGAGTGAGCTCTCAATTTAGAGTGGTCTATTCATTGGATAAAAGACAGAATGATCAGGAAATAATAAAGGTAATAAATAATGCCGATAGATATGTTTACTTTGCTATTTATTTTTTCACCAAGAAAGATATTGCTTCAGCATTGATACAAGCCAAGAAAAGGGGTCTGGAAGTTGTTGGTATTACTGATGCTGGTGCGAGTTTGGATAGTAATAAGAATATTGTTGAAGAATTACGGGAAGCGGGGATTGTGGTGGAAACTCAAAAGCATCCAGAAGGTATCATGCATATCAAAACAGTTGTGACTGATAAAGCTTATGCTTCTGGAAGTTACAATTGGACAGCTTCGGCGACTAATATTAATGATGAAATATTGGAAATTGGGACAAATGATGGTGTCAGAAAACAGTATTTGAATATTATTAAAAAAGTTTTGATTAAAAACCAGTAAATATGAATTACAATAAATTAAAAGAATTGTTTGTTAGATATAAGAAATATGCAATAGTTGGTGTAATTTTGGCGTTTATTCTAATAGTCTATGTTGTATCGTCTAGATCAGGTGATAATGAGATGCTCAAACTAAATTCTAGCGGTGATTATTCAAGTAAAAATGTAGGATTGAATAATAATTCTGGTACGGGAGAGATTCAGGAATATGATTACACAGAAGCGATGGATCATATTGGTGAAAAAGCGGTGGTGAAGGGAAAGGTGGTCAAAGTTTTCACTTCAAAGAGCAACACAACTTTTCTAGATTTTTGTCCGGAGTTTAATAATTGTTCTTTTTCGGCAGTTATATTTGCTTCGGATTTGAAGAAATTCAAAGATGTAAAAAGTTATGAAAGGGAGGTCAAGATTACTGGGCTTATCAAGTCTTATAATGGAAAAGCGGAGATTATTTTGGATGGGCCTGAGCAGGTGGAGTAGGGTGAGAGGTTTCAATTACGATACCCCCGGGGTATCAAACGTGTTATTTTGCTATAATACTCTTATGATAATAATAATCTCAATAGCCACGTTCTTGTCTACTTTGGCAGGTGGTCTCATTGCGCTTCGTTTCAAAGATAAGCTTCACCTCATCTTGGGTTTTAGTGCTGGCGCCGTTCTGGGTGTAGTTTTCTTTGACCTTATGCCAGAAGCTATAGAACTGGGTTCACAGTTTTATAATGTTGCTACTATTACTACGATATCAGCTATTGGTTTTATAGCGTATCTATTATTGGATCGTATGGTGATGTTACATTCTCATTCTGATCACGAACATGACGAAAATATTTCAAATGAAAATAATATAGCCTATACCGAAGGGAAAAATATTAAACGAGGTATTCTAGGTGCGGGAAGCCTCTCGGTTCACAGCTTTCTAGATGGTGTGGTTGTAGGTTTGGCTTTTCAAGTATCAGCCGTCATAGGTGCCGTGGTAGCTGTTGCGGTTTTGGTTCACGATTTTTCTGATGGAATAAATACAGTTAGTATGATTTTGAAAAATAAGGGGGAAGGGAAGCAAGCCTTCAAGTGGTTACTAGTGGACGCTTCGGCACCCGTACTTGGCGCGGTTTCTACAATGTTTTTCAGTCTTCCAGAGCAGGGTCTCAGTATTGTCCTCGCCCTCTTCTGCGGATTTTTCCTTTACATAGGTGCCAGTGACCTCATACCAGAGAGTCATCATTCTCACCCAAAGTTGCTCACGACCGTCATGACTTTGCTTGGAATAGGAGTTTTGTATGTGGCTATAAGGTTGGCTGGGGTGTAATGGGACTTTCCGGAAGCTTCACTTCCGGAAAGGAACTAAAAACCGCGTAGTGCATTATCATTTCTGATTTTGCATTACGCGGTGTATGTGGGGTAGAGCAACTATAGAATCAAGGGTGTCTTAACCCCACAAAAGAACTAAGCAGCTTTTTCTTCAGACGACTCATCGGTGGTATTACCACCGGATTCATCCGTAGCTGTTGCATCGTCGGTCGGACCATCTCCTGGATTTTCAACCGGATCGGTCGGACCGGTGACTACGAAGGGAATATTCGCCGAGTGAGCTTTTTCAAGTCTCCACCATTCGCCGAATAACCATTCAACAAACTCGCCGAGAGTCTTCCAGAGGGCCCTTTTTTGAATGTGGCCGTCCGTGTAATTCTTGATCTTTTTCCCTTTACTATTAACCACTTCCACTGGCACGGGATATTTGTCCCGGTAGTATTTTTTGTTCGTTAGGAGTTTGTTACCCCAAAACGTACCCTTTTTGACTTGCCGGTTGAATTGATCGCCAAGTAGGAACAAGGCTTGCCGGCAATCCGGATTCCAGTTCGAGGTCTCTCCTTTTCGGCGACGGGGGAAATGCCCGTCATTCATACAATGGACTCCACAAAACTTGCGAAGTTTCCATTTGGTTTCAAAACGGCGAATATCTTGAATCGCCGAGATGAGGCGGGACGCGATGGCTGGACCAATTCCAGAAACTTGTTTGAATACCTCCGTAAAAACAGGAAGTTCCATGCAAGCTTTATTCAGTGCTAGATCGGCCGAATGTTCTTCGGTGATAAGAGCTCCTAGTACCGCATCATTTGCGGCGATAGCATTGAATTCTTTCTCCAGAGCGCCTTCAGGATATTTTCCTTCAGCACTGCAGAAGATTTCTCCAATGAACCGCTGGCGGAGACGTTGCTCGCAGGCTATGCGAGCCTTCATCACGTCAATACGACGTTGATAGCATCCACGCATCCGAGTGAGTTTACGTTCCCGTACGAATACGGGATAAAACTTATCGGGCCCTGCCTTGACCATCTGTACTAGGACGAAGCTATCATCCAGAGTCTCATTTTTGGGATCAGTTTTTACCAATTCCAAACGAGCCTCTTTCAATTGAAACGGGGGACAGCGAAGGACTAGTGCACCAATCTCGTCTGCTTGACGGGAAAGGGCAAAAGCGAAGTTATCTCCAGAGCCACCGAGGCTCATGACGATCACATCACCTTTTTTGAGACCTTCATACGCGGCCGGAACTTTATCCGCCACGAATTTTTTGTTGTCCTCCGGATCCTTCTTCATGATGATGTGGTGTTCCTTGAAACCTTTCAAGTCTTCACCTTCCGTCACCTTGCGCCATTTGACTGGCATACACCCTAGGACGAAGTCTAATTCGGATTGTTCATCCGGGACTTCTAGCTTGGGTCTGAAAACCGATTCCCCACAATCATAGACTGCGAGGGTTGTCGGTCGCGATTCACGATCGGCCGTCGCTTTTACGCGAGGCACGATCCCAATGATGCGCGTGGCTCCTGCCAATTGCATCATCCATTCGTTTTTTGTCTTCATTTTTCTCTTCTTTCTTTTTTTAACCAGTCAACATTGAGTTGAACAGGTAACATTTATTTTCAAAGAGCGGTTGGTAGTTATTTATTCTGGCTAGCGAGGGTCGTGTGAATGTGTACTATATTCACAACGTCCGAGCGACGACAGAACAAACCGTAGTTTATTTGAAACACATGATGTGTAACCAACCGGGGGAATATTTCACCCCTCAAAATATGTAACTTCTACAGTTATTTACTTTGAGGGATGGGCAAGGAAACGCCGTCCTAGAAACATCGTCGTTATATCCTTGCCCTTGTTGAATGGGATTATCTCAATTTTAGAAACACAAACTCAATAAATCACATCCAACAAATTTTGGTGAGGTACACCATGCCTAGAAACATACCATCTCTAACCTCACCATGGAATTTCTTCCATAAATTGTAGTGGAATGGTTTGGTATTGTTATGCTAGAATCAATTTTGGGATAACCAAACCATCCACTAAAGACTGATGAAAATATTTTGGTACGCCCCGACTAGAAACAACGTATTACAAACCAAAACATTTTCATCATAAATTCTGCAAGACGATTACGTATAATTTAGAAACAATATCGCCATAAATCGCCCTGCACGGATTGGTAGCTTCGACCTAGAAACAAGTTTTTCCTAACCAATCCAAATTAACAAAGAACAAAATTAAGAAAGGGTTTAGGTAACGGCTAGAAACAGCTGCTGGTTAAAACCCCTTCGTAACGGATTACTCCGTAAATTTTGGTGAGGTAAGGGTTGCGTAGAAACACGCCGATTCTAACCTCACCATGGAATTTCTTCCATAAATTGTAGTGCGAAGTATGTTGGTAATCAAAGCATAAGAATATTTTCTTTTTAACCAACACACTTCACACAGGGCTGGTATATTTGGCTTAGAAGCGTCACGCCATTACTAACCAGTTGTCTAAAAATAGAGTAGCACGATACCGTTACATTGTCAAGCTATTTTGAACTCAATAACGGTCATAGATTTCACCCCTCAAAATATGTAACTTCTACAGTTATTTACTTTGAGGGATGGGCAAGGAATAGCGCTCTTAGAAGCATCCTTTTCTTATCCTTGCCCTTGTTGAATGTGATTAGATGCGTACAAGAAACACCCTAATTATAAATCACATTCAACAAATTTTGGTGAGGTAATCCAGCCATAGAAACAGTCTAGTTGTAACCTCACCATGGAATTTCTTCCATAATTAACAAAGAACAGAAATTAAGAAGGGGTTTATATCAATATTAGAAACAATCATGCATTAAAACCCCTTCGTAACGGATTACTCCGTAAAGTGTAGTGGAATGGTTTGGTATTGTCGTTCTAGAAACAACAAGCTGATAACCAAACCACCCACTAAAGACTGATGAAAATATTTTGGTATTCTCTGATTAGAAACACTTGATTACAAACCAAAACATTTTCATCATAAATTTTGCAAGACGATTATTCAGTTAATAGAAACAAATGGACCATAAATCGTCTTGCATGGATTGGTAGGTCAATTGTAATAATAGCCCCACTGTAACCAATCCAAATTAACAAAGAACAAAGTTTAACGAAGGGGTTTACTGGTAAACTAGAAACAACTCTCTCATAAAACCCCTTCGTAACGGATTACTCCGTAAATTTTGGTGAGGTATCGCGGAAATAGAAACACAGGACTCATAACCTCACCATGGAATTTCTTCCATAAATTGTAGTGTGAAGTATGTTGGTAGGCATCCATTAACATTAGAAGAGGATTAACCGACATACTTCACACAGAGCTGGTATACAGTATTTAGAAGCACCATCGGCCTAACCAGCTATCTAAAAAAAGATTAGCACGATAATTCTTATGTTGTCAAACCGGAGGTTACACCTCCGGAATGGTTCAATATCGAAAGCAAATGTTATTTTATATATAGATTATCTCGCTTCCGGAGGTGTAACCTCCGGTGCTATAATTACCACATGAATCCTGAAAACTCTAGATGGAGTGATTTTGAAGATAAATTTTTTCTTGTCTTTGATATCCTGCTCATTGCTCTTACCGTCATATTTCTCGGCATGTCATTCTTTTTACATGAGACATGGTCAAACCTATTCTTGGCTGGAGTTTCATTCTTGGGACTTTTGCCAGTAGCTTGGAGTGCACTCAAATCTCTTTTCAAGCGTCAGGTATCAGTTGATCTATTAGCTTCTATTGCCCTCATTTTTTCATTACTTTCAAAGGAATGGTTCTCTGCGTCTTTTATCACACTCATGCTCGCTTTTGCTAGAATCTTTGATCATATTACCGAAGCGCGTACGAAAAAGACCATTCAAAGTTTGATGAAGTATCACGTTGAATGGGTCAGAGTTCAAATAGGGGAAACAGTTAAGGATATTCATATAAAAGAAGTTAAACCCGGAGACCTAGTCATCGTCAATGCAGGTGACAGGATGCCTGTTGATGGAATTATCCAATCTGGATTGGCTGATGTGGACGAGTCGTCTTTGACTGGTGAAAGCGAATTGGTTTCAAAAAGGCCTGGTGACAAAGTATTTACATCAACGGTGAATGAATCGGGTTCTTTGATTGTCAAAGCAGAAAAAGTTGGAGCCGATACGACTTTGGCACACATCATCACTTTGGTTGAAGAAGCTAGTAGAAACAAAAGTCAGGCCGAGCGCACTGCTAATACATTCACGAAGTGGTATATAGGATTGGCATTGTTGAGTACAGTCACAATGTATTTACTCGGTTTGGATATGAAAGTTATCTTGGCGGTATTGTTGGTCGTTTGCGCTGATGATATTGCCGTCGCTGTACCATTGGCTTTCACTGCCGCTATCTCTAGGACTGCTAAGAGAGGAGTAATAGTGAAGGGTTCAGCCGCTTATGAACAACTCTCAAGAATGAAATATGTCTTGACTGATAAGACCGGAACTTTGACCAAGGGTCGTCCAAAGGTTGTAGATCTCAAAGCTTATGGAAAATATTCCAAGGAAAAAGTCTTGGAACTTTTTGGAATGGGTACATCCGAATCAAAACATGCTGTCTCAAAAGCTATTGCCGATTATTTGAAAGATAAAAATGTAAAGGTTCATGCACCACATGAATCAAAAGAAATTTCTGGTCAAGGTGTTTCATTTAGTCATGATAATGACAAAATGTTCATCGGTCGTCTTTCTTTCCTTGAAAAAGAAAATATTCCTGTTGCGGATGAAATTAAAAAAGATATTGATATGGAGAAAGATAGCGGTCGCGGTATTGTAGTTTTGTCTATAAATGGAGAAACAGCCGGACTGGTTTCTTATGTAGATGAACTACGTCCAAGGATGAAAGAGATCATTGATGAGACCAAGATCCTCGGTGTGAAGGAGTGGCATATGCTCACTGGTGACAATGAAAAAACTGCGCGTATGGTAGCAAGTGAGCTTGGTTTGACTCATCCTCATGCCAATATGACTCCAGAAAGTAAAGTTGAATTTGTACGCAAGTTTCAGAAGGAAAGAAAGAAAGGTGAGATCGTTGCTTACATCGGTGATGGTGTGAATGATGCTGCTTCCTTGGCTTTGGCTGACGTCTCTATTGCTATGGGTGGTATCGGTTCTGATGCTGCTATTGAAGCATCCGATATTACGATTATGCATGATCATTTGGATCGTCTACCTATTATCATGAAGACAGCTCAAAATGTTAAGAATATTATGTGGCAATGTTTTGCTATTTGGGCCATCACAAATATTATTGGTCTCGGTTTGGTTTCTTTTGGTCTCATCGGTCCCGCTGGCGCCGCTGCTTACAACTTCATTACAGATTTTATTCCAATAGGAAATGCGCTACGGGCGGGAAGAATCAAGAATTCTTAATTTTTGTTGTGTCATTCCCGCGAAGGCGGGAATCCATGGTTACCACAAAATGAAGCAATTGTTTGTTCGTAATAATCCTGGATTCCCGCCTTCGCGGGAATGACAACATTTTTCTGTTATACTTCCCCCATGACCCAACGCGATGCACTTAACATCCTGAAATCGGGTAAGAATGTTTTTATCACTGGACCAGCTGGTAGTGGTAAGACTTTTGTCGTGAATGAGTATATTAGATATTTGAAAGAGCATGATGTTCCGATAGGTATAACCGCTTCAACTGGTATTGCAGCAACTCATATGGGTGGGGTGACTATTCATTCTTGGACGGGAATAGGTATCAAGGACAGGCTTTCTCTGGACGAAATAGAAGAGATCGGTCAGAAAGGTTATGTGAAGAATAAGCTTCTGGAGGCAAAAGTTCTTATCATTGACGAGGTCTCTATGTTGCATCATTTTCGTCTGGATATTGTAGATAGTGTTTTGAAGCACGTCAGGAAATCGGAAGAGCCTTTTGGTGGTTTACAAGTTGTTTTGTGTGGTGATTTTTTCCAGCTTCCACCAGTCAGTAGGATGGGCGAACCTGAAGCACGATTTATTTATAATTCTGATTCTTGGAAAGAAGCCGGCTTCGTCGTCTGTTATTTACATGAAAATTTCCGTCAGAATAATGATCCGATTCTTGCGATATTAAATGAGATCAGGTCGGGTAAGGTTTCTAGTAAGGCTCGTGAGCAGTTGAAGAGTCGTCATGTGAAGGATGCAAGTCATGTAAAAGGTCTTGGTAATTTTGGCGATGACGAAGAAGCTAACTATAGTGGGTTAGATGAGGCCAATTACAACCAAGAAGAAAACAGTTATGAGTCGGTAATTGATTTGACGGTAAGGGAGGATTTTTCGGGCGAGCGGGGTCTCTCTGGTAAAGAAAAGAATGAGACCACCCCCCCTGGGGGGGAGGGGGTACCAAATCAAACTGGTATTGAACCAACCCGTCTCTACACGCACAACCTTGATGTTGATTCCGTTAATGGTAGAGAGCTCAACAAAGTTCAAGCCAATGAAATCGTTTATGAAATGACTTCAAAGGGAAGGAGACCACTCGTTGAAACATTGAAGAAAACTTGTTTGGCTCCAGAAATCTTGCGTCTGCGAAAGGGTGCCAGAGTGATGTGTGTAAAAAATAATTTTGAAAAAGGATACGTCAACGGAACTCTCGGCGTCGTCGTCTCTTGTGCACCAGACTCAGATCCGGTCATCAGAACAGCTGTTTCTCCAGATTTTCCTGAAGGAAGACTTATAACAATAGAGCGTGCCAACTGGCAGATTGCTGATGATGGTAAACTTTTGGCTGAAATAAGTCAGTATCCTTTGCGTTTGGCTTGGGCTATTACGGTTCACAAGAGTCAGGGTATGAGTTTGGATGCTATAGAAGTGGATCTTTCCAAAGCTTTTGAACCAGGAATGGGATACGTTGCTCTTTCTCGAGTTCGTACTTTAGCAGGACTTTCCATTCTTGGATTTAGTGAGAATGCCCTTCAAGTTCATCGTGAGGTTTTGGAGCACGATAAACATTTTAGAGAGTTATCGGATAAAGCGGAGAGAATTCTTGAATATACGGATGAGAAAGATATTACTCAAAAGCAAAATGAATTCTTGGCAAAAGTGGCACCTTTGCATGCAATAAAGAAAGATAAAAATGGCAAAAAGATTAAACCACCGAAACTCTCAACTTATGATAAAACTGCTCTTTTGATCAAAGCCGAAAAGACTGTAAGAGAAATTGCTAAGGAGAGGGGTTTGGAAGAAGAAACTGTCATCAATCAAATAGAAAGTTTGCTCGCTGGTGGTAAGGGTGTAAAAGAAACTTTGAATCTAAGCGAGGTTATGTATTTGAAAAAAGAAATATCACCAATTCATTTTAAAAAATTGGAGAAAGCTTTGGAAGAAGTTTCAGCGAAGCAGGGTAATGACAGACCACCATTTTTGTCTCCTATAAAATCAAAAGTTGGTTTCAACATTTCTTGGAATGAAATCAAATTGGCTAGAATATTACTTGGTTATATAAGGAAGATTTGACCATGACATCAGAAACTGATAGAAACAGTGCCTTTGTGTTGTCATTCCCGCGAAAGCGGGAATCCAGGATATTACCACGATTTGAATATTCGGTAATTAGAAGTAGTCGTACTCGCTCAATACGTATCTCTGTCTACCCATCATGTGAAGTGAAAGTTACCGCTTCACGCCTAATGCCTACTTTTTTGATTGAAAAATTTGTCTCAAGCAAGAGTGATTGGATTACAAAAAAGTTGGATTATTTCAAAAAACACCCAGTATCGCCAGAGAGATTACTTTTGAATAATTTGGGTCGCAAAGACTTCAAACTTCAAAAAGAAAGAGCTTTGAAATTGGTAACCGAAAGGTTGGAACATTTCAATCATTATTATAAATTTACGTATCACAAAATCACGATTAGGAATCAAAAATCTAGATGGGGTAGTTGCTCACACCGCGGTAATATCAATTTCAATTACAAAATCGTCTTTTTGAAACCAGAGATACAAGACTATATTGTTGTTCACGAGCTGTGCCACCTCAAAGAGATGAACCATTCAAAGAACTTTTGGAATCTGGTCGCGGAAGAAGTGCCGAGACATAAGGAGTTGAGGAGGGTGTTGAAGGGGTTGTAACTGTCCGTTTTGCTCCCAACAGAGCGGTTTTTGTTGTACAATTGCTATGCTCATATATAGTCTGCATTATGGACATCCTTCCTCAACTTATCTTAAACAGCATTATCGCCGGAGCAATATACGCCATGATTGCTCTTGGTTTCAATCTTATATATGGTACAACCAAATTCTTTGATCTAGGTTATGGCGCACTTGCTGCTATTGGCGGTTACTCAGTTTTTTACTTTTACAAGACATTAGGTCTGGATTTATATATCTCAATCATTGTCGGTGTTCTCATAGCTGGAACTATCGGTCTTGTTACATACAAATTTGTCTACTCACCACTTCGTAAACGCAAATCATCAGGTATGGTTCTTCTGGTTTCTGCGTTGGGAGTACTGACCGCTTTGCAAGCAATCGTGGCAATATTATTTACTAGTCAATTCCAAACCTTATCCAAAGGTGCTGGTTCTGAACATATTTTTAATATTTTAGGTGGTGTCATCACTCAGACACAACTCGTAACTCTTATTATTGGATTGGTGATCATGACAGCGATAGCTTTGGTTTTCAAATACACACTCTTTGGTAAAGCAGTGAAAGCTATAGGTGACGACGAAGAAGTCTCAAAGATTGTTGGTATCAATACAGAAAAGATTATTGGTTGGGTATTTTTTATTGGTTCAGCTATCGGTGGTTTGGCTGGAATACTCATAGGATTTGATACGGGTATAGAACCAACTATGGGTATGTCATTACTTTTGAAAGGTGTTATCGCTTGCATTATAGGTGGTATCGGAAATGTTTATGGTGGTGTGATAGGAGCATTTCTCCTAGCTTTCATAGAGAATTTTGGTATCTGGCAAATTTCTGGAGAATGGAAAGATGCAATCGCTTTTGGTGTACTTATTTTGTTTTTGTTATTTAGACCGCAGGGGATATTAAAGAGATAGAGTAATATGGAATATTTCATTCATCTAGCAATACTTATAAGCATTTACGCCATCCTAGGTCTGTCTTTGAACTTGGTTGTTGGATTTACGGGTTTACTTTCAATAACTCAAGCTGCTTTCTACGGTATTGGTGCTTATACGACGGCGATACTACTCACGAGCTCGGGTATGAATTTCTTTGTAGCTTTGGTTATTGGAATGATTATTACAGCAGTCTGTAGTTTTGTAATCGGTTTTGTTTTATCAAAATTCAAAGACGACTATTATGCTCTAGGTTCTTTTGGTTTCAATGTGATCATCTATAGTATCTTTTTGAATTGGCAATCCTTGACTCGTGGTCCACTCGGGATTCCGGGTATTCCACGACCATCTCTTTTTGGTTTTACATTTTCTGAAAATTTATCATTCCTCATACTTTCTGTAGTCTTCCTTGCCCTTATTTATTTCATTTGCCAATTTATAACCACTTCATCTTTCGGGCGTGTGCTCAAAGCTATTCGTGAAGATGAAGAAGCAATATCAGTCTTTGGTTATCGTACACTTTGGTACAAGCTAGCTATTTTCGTTATTGGTGCCATGATGGCTTCGGTTGCGGGTGCGCTCTTTGCAAGTTACATAACTTTTGTTGACCCCTCAACTTTCACTTTGACCGAATCAATCTTTATTCTAGCAATTATTATTTTGGGTGGTTTGGCGAATAATAAAGGAGCTGTCATAGGAGCTATTTGTCTCATTCTTCTTCCTGAAATCTTACGTTTTGTCGGTTTTCCCAATGATATTGCAGCACAGATGCGACAGGTGACTTATGGCGTGATTTTGATACTATTAATGTTATACAGGCCACAAGGGCTGGTGGGGGAGTATAGGTTGTAATTATAAGGTATTAAGATACTATTATTATGAACAAAAAGATTTTATGGGTAATCGGTATCGTTGTTGTGGTGGTGATAGTTGTCGCTTCAATACGAGGTGCTAATAACAATACTGATACTATCAAAATAGGGTTTATTGGACCATTAACTGGAGATGCTGCTTTATACGGTGAGCCAGCAAAAAATATTATCCAAATGGCCATTGATGAGATAAATGAAAAAGGAGGAATTAACGGTCAACAGATTCAGTTTATACCAGAAGATGGAAAATGTAATGGTAAAGACGCTGTTAGTGCTGCCCAGAAGTTGATTAATATTGATAAAGTACAAGTAATCTTGGGAGGTTTTTGTAGTAGTGAATCAATGGCGATTGTTCCTGTAGCTACTGACGCAAAAGTTACTCTTTTTTCTTATGCTTCTAGTAATCCTAGTTTGACAGGGATAAGTCCGTTTTTTGTTAGAGATTACCCAAGCGATTCTTCTCAAGGTGAGGTGTTAGCTCGAATTGCTTATAATGATAAAAGATGGAGAAAAGTTGCCTTTATTCAAGAACAAACTGATTACTCGGCTGGGATATTTAAAGCATTTAGTGATAGATTTCAAAAAGATGGTGGAGTTGTTATAAAAGAGGAGTATTCTAGTAATACTAATGATTTTCGATCCATATTGGCCAAATTAAGAGATTCTAATTCAGACGCTTTATTTATTGATCCTCAAACACCAGCATCAGCTGTTAGGATTATTACCCAAATGAGCCAAATGAACTGGAAACCAGCTTTGATAGCTAACGATATCTTATCTGACCCAAACGTGTTCCCAGAAAATTTCTCATTTTTTAATGGTGCTATTGGTGCAAAGTTTGATGCAAGTCTAACTAGTTCAAAATCGTTATCGTTTATAGATGCTTATAAGAAAAAGTATGGCAGTGAACCACCGTATTTGAGTTATGCAGAGACAGAATATGATTCAGTTTATATTGTAAAAGATGCAATATTGAATGTGGGAAATAATGGAGAGAATATCGCTAATTGGTTGAGGACTTCTGTTGTCGATTGGGAAGGTGCATCTGGCAAAATTACAATTTTATCAAATGGAGATAGAGATGGTGGACATACTCCTTTTGTAATAAAAGATGCGACAATATCACCATATATAAAATAGGTGATAATATCGTCAGTTTCTTATAATCATGAAGAGAATAATCAGTCATCAGTTTTTGAAAAAAAGAAAAAGTGATATTCATGGTCTAGGAATATTTACCAGTAAACAGATTGATGTTGGTGAAGTTTTTTACATTATCCCGTTAGACAAAATTGTAAATAATCCAATTCCTAGATATGCTTGTATAGGAGCGAATGAGTTTGTGTGTGATGAGATTGTTATTAATTGGGTTAATCACTCTTGTAATCCTAATACTTCATTTGAAATCTCAACTGAGAGACCACATTTAAAAGCTTTAAGAAGTATATCAGTAACGGAAGAGATAACTTTAGACTACGATAAAACTGAAGTTAATGGTTCTTTAGTAAAATGTACTTGTAAAGATTCAAATTGTAGAGGCTTCTTTTTAAGAAGGGAATGAGTTTGACGGGCCACAAGGACTAGTAGGGGAATATAGGTTGTAAAAACTTATATCCTATGTCATACTTTTATTATGCTTATAGCAGATATAAAGGATAAATTGCAACCCATTTTCGAATCTTTCGGTGTTTCTTACGCTGCTATTTTCGGTTCTATTTCTCGTGGAGAAGATCGTCCAAATAGTGATGTGGATATTCTTGTTCGGTTAGGAAAGCCGATGGGTATGTTTTCGTATATGAAACTTATTCATACCATTGAGTCCATTCTTGGACGTAAAGTTGATATGGTTACGGAACAAAGTCTCAACAAGCACGTCCGACCATATATCATGCCAGAATTAAAGACTATTTATGAAAGATGATAAAGTCTATGTTGAACTATCGGCCACAAGGGCTGGTAGGGGAATATAGGTTGTAAATTAAGGGGTTTAATTAAATATTATGAAAAATAAAATATTCATATGGATTGGAGTCATTGTTGTGATTTTTGTTGTAGTCTTGGTTGTTATTTTATCTTCAGGTAATAATAGTAATGCAAAAACTATTAAAATTGGAGTATCAGCCGCAATGACAGGATCAGCGGCATATATTGGTGAATCCTATACGACTGGTCTTAAAGCAGCACAACAGGAAATCAATGCCCAAGGCGGCATAAATGGAAAGCCGGTTGAGCTTCTGATTGAAGACAATAAGAACGATGCACAAGAAGGCATAACTGTCTTTAGAAAATTGGAATTGCAAAAACCTGATCTATTCATAACCACAATGTCCACGCCAAGTGTCCCAGTTTCGCCACTAGTGCAACAGTCAGGGATTCCTCTGTTTGTATCAGTTGTCTTTGCAGATATAGTATCTAAAAATGAAAATTCGATTAGCTTTTTTCCGACGCCAAATAATGATGCACATGCAACTGTTCAAGACATGGTTATAAATCATGTAAATAAAATTGGAGTGTTGTATTTAAATTCCGAATATGGTCAGGCTGGTCTGGCATCCTTCTTGAAAGAAGCCGCACAAAATAATATTAGTGTCATAAGTCAGGAGGCTTTCTTAAATGGTGTTACAGATTATTCGACACCATTAGCGAAGGTGTTAGCGACAAAACCTCAAGCTGTTTATATTATAGCCGTCGCTTCAACTCCTGTTATAAAGCAAGTGAAGGTGATGAATTCATCAGTTGTTATATATACGAATCTGTTACCAGTATTCGGAAATCTAGTCAATCAAGATAAGAGTACTTTTGAAGGTGTTCACCTAACGGCATCTCCAGTTTCGATTCCTGGTACAGCAGAATATAATCAGATCAGAAATCAACTTAAGGGTGTTGATCCAGCCAATACACTTGGATATACTGCCATTGGCTACGATAATCTCTACTCTATAAAAGCAGTTCTCACCAAAGACCCAAATGTAAAAAACTTTGTTCAAACATTTTCGCAAATTGGACCATTTGGTGGTATTGGTGGATCTTTTGTCCTAGATAGCAGAGATGTAGGGATGGTTCTTTATCCGGTCATATTCAAGAACGGTGTCATTCAAGAGGTAAAATAACTTTTATCAACATGAAAAAATCAACAAAAACAATATTATGGGCAATCGGTATTGTTGTGGTGGTGATAGTTGTTGCTTCAATACGAGGGGCTGATAACAATGCTGGTAATATTAAGATAGGGTTTATTGGCTCATTGACTGGAGATGCATCCTCTCTTGGTCAGGCAAGTAAATCAGCTGTTGAAATTGCAGTTGATGAAGTTAATAAATCGGGTGGAATTAATGGTCGTTCAATACAGGTTATATATGAAGACGGAAAATGTTTGGCCACTTCAGCGTTAAGTGCAGGACAAAAATTAGTTAATTTTGATAAAGTCATAGCGATTATCGGTGGTTTATGTTCTAGCGAGACATCTTCATTTATAAAGATCGCAAGTGATGCAAAGATACCCGTAATCTCATATTGTTCGTCTGCACCTTCGTTGAGTCAATCTGGTCCATATTTTTTTAGGACGTATCCATCAGATTCATATCAGGGTAAATTTGCGGCTGAGTATGCATACAATACTCTTCAGGTTAGAAGTGTTGCGGTCCTCTATCATCTTTCAGATTGGGGTACAGGTATCAAAGATGTGTTCGTTAAAAGGTTTACTGAGCTTGGAGGAAAGGTCGTCGGTGTTGAAGGAACGTTACAGGAAGTTCGTGATTATAAGACTCAGTTGACGAAGATTAAATCAGCTAATCCAGATTATATCTATATGGCTATGTACGCAGAAGGATCTTTGGTAGCTGTTCAGCAAATACAGGATCTTGGTATCAAAACAAAATTACTTGGGACTGATTCATGGAATGATTCAAAATTCGTAAGTGGTGTAAATAAAAATGCAGATATTTTATATGCAGGTTCAACCGGTAATTCAAATGAAGTGTTTCAGAGTAAATTCATTGCTTTTACTGGAGAAAAACAGGTTCCAATCTGTGCACCTCAAGCCTATGATGCTGTAACTGCATTGGTATTGGCAATCAAGCAAGTTGGCACTGATGCGAATAAATTACCACAAGCTATAAGAAGTCAAAATTTCCAAGGGGTTACTGGACAAGTCTCGTTTGATGGAAATGGTGATATTACAAGTGTCGGATATGTGGTTAAGAGAATCAAGGATGGGCAGATAATTCAAATTCAGTAAGTTTAACTTGCGTGAAGTCTGTCACTTCTGCTACCATATACATGGCGTTTGGAAGGGTTTTGGCCATCTCACGGCTATCAAGCTGTAGCCAGGCGCCATCAATGAACATCGCGAAAGCAGTGTTTTTTGATTAATCGTTAATTATTGAGTGACCATGGAGGATTCGTTCGTTTGTACCAGGTCTGATTTTCCAATACGGAATTACACTGAAGAAATATCTATTTCACGCTTTGTGCCAGATTCTGTCAATACCATTTTACCGGCGCCGGTAACATGATCTGCTATGTCCTGACCACCCAATTTACAAGCTTTTTTTGGCCATTTTTATCGTATCAAGGGGACGACTTGAGTCAATATTGAAGTTACGATTATTTAGTTGTAGTATTTAAGTATTATCTATTTGGAGAAGGTGAATTAATGTCGTTAAATATTATTTAAAATATGAATAAAAAAATTTGGTGGGCAATCGGTATCGTCGTTGTAGTCATACTAATACTTGTAGTGTCACTAAGGCCTGTTCAAAATGGCGAAATCAACATTGGCCTCATCTCACCACTAACTGGATCTGCTGCAAGTTACGGAGAACCAGCAATGCAATCAGCTCTTATTGCACAAAATGAGATCAATCAGAGTGGGGGAATCCTTGGAAAGAAAGTGAATCTGATTGTTGAAGATGGTAAATGTGATGGTACAACAGCAGCTACCGTTGCAAGTAAGCTTATCAACGTTAATAAAGTTAGTGTAATCCTTGGTGGGCATTGCAGTACAGAAACTCTTGCGATTGCACCAATAGTTGAAAAAGCAAAGGTGGTAATCATTGCTTCTATAACATCATCTCCTGCGGTGACAAATGCCGGTCAGTATATTTTTAGGAATTCTCCTTCAAGCGAATTTTATACTGCCAAATCTGCAGACTACGCATATTCAAAAGGCTACCGTAAAGTAGCAGCACTTTATGAAAATAAAGATTTTCCAGTAGGTGTCTACAAAGCATTCTTGGCTGAATTTACTAAACTGGGCGGGCAGGTCGTATCAGACGATGCTTTCAATTCTGATGTAAATGATTTGCGTTCATATATTCTAAAAATGAATAAGGAAAAGCCAGATGCAATAATGTTTGCCTCTCAAGGTGCTGGTGCGAGCGTTACATTCTATAAACAGATGAAAGAACTTGGTTTTCTTGATAAATATCCAATAATCGCTGGAGCTCAATCTGTATCACCAGCTATTAATACGCAGACTGGAGGATTATTAAATAATCCGAATATATTCACAACAGATGCTTTTACTGATCCTACAAGCACAAAGACTGCCACTTTCATAAAAACTTATATATCAGCTTACAAACAATTACCACCTACCAATATTGCATATTTGGCTACGTCATACGATGCTGTGTACTTAATAAAAGAAGCCATGGAATCGTGTAAGAGTTCTGTAGACACTGTGTGTATCAGAGATTATCTCGGTAGTCTAAAAGATTGGAATGGTACAGCTGGATTGCTTACACTTGGCACGAATAGTAATCCTATTACACCAATAGGTCTTCATTATTTTGATAGTACAGGTAAAGAGATGTGGCAGGAGTTGAAGTAGTCGTATTCTTTCGGTCTTCCATCAGAACTTTTTGCTGGTGCCGGCAAAAAGTGTCCATCTACGGATTGGGGGAGATAAGGATATATAGTTTTGCAACAAAAAACCAGAGTTAAACCTCTGGTTTTTTGTGTACCTGTTTACTAAACACATAAAATGTGGAAAAATGAATAGTATAATGTCTATCTTATCCACCCAGAGACTAACCAAGCACTTTGACGGAGTCTACGCAGTCAACAAACTGTCTATCTCTTTTGAAGCTGGGAAAATCACAGGTATCATAGGTCCAAATGGTTCTGGTAAATCTACGCTGGTGAATACTTTGACTGGAATTATTCCGATCGATTCTGGTGAGATTTTGGTTGTTGGTGCAGAAAGATTGCAGAAAGTACATGCACATGAAGTTCCATTGCTCGGTATAACGAGGACGTTTCAAGATGTGAAGTTATTTGAGCAAATGCCAGTCATAGATAATATTCTAGTTGTACTCACAGAGCGAAGTATTTGGAAATCATTATTTGAGAAACATGGAGCTTTTCATTTGGAAAAGGCTGAGGAAGTTTTGAAGAAAGTTGGCCTATGGGAAAAGCGAAATGAGCTAGCCAAAAATCTTTCATATGGTCAACGTAAACTCCTAGAGATTGCCCGTGTATCGGCAATGATCCATTGTGGTGTTGGTGATATAAATATTATATTTTTAGATGAACCATTTGCTGGGCTTTTTCCAGAGATGATAAAGATTGTAACTGGTGTTATGAAAGAATTTCGTGATCAAGGTAAAGCGGTCATTTTGATAGAACATAATATGGATCTCATTCGTGAATTGTCTGATTATATTTATGTACTAGATTCTGGTGAGCTTCTAGCTGAGGGTAAGCCTGCTGATGTTTTGGTACGTAAGGATGTGGTGGAGGCTTATTTAGGGGAATAATATATGACTACTGAAATCCTATTACAACTCAAAAACATCCACGTCCACTATGGTGGAGTCAAAGCTCTTGACGGTGCTTCTGTTTCCATTGACGAAGGAGAGATTGTAGCCCTCATGGGCCCAAATGGAGCGGGAAAATCAACGATTCTAAAAGCAATATTTGGACTCGCACCTATTGATTCTGGAGAAGTGTTTTGGGAAGGACAACCATTCAAACCAGTATCGTATGAAGTCGTAGAAAGAGGAGTGTCGTTTGTACCACAAGGGCGTCGAGTGTTCCATCATTTGACTGTTTTGGAAAACCTAGAAATAGGTGGTTTTAATGTGAAGAGTAATGTTGACCGCAAAGAAAGAATAGCAAACGTCCTAGAATTGTTTCCTGCTCTAAAAACGAAACTCAAAGCTAAGTCCGGAACATTGTCTGGTGGTCAACAACAAATGCTTGCTATTGCCCGTGGACTTATGCCAGATCCGAAAGTCTTATTATTGGACGAACCATCATTAGGACTTGCGCCAAAAATAGTTAAAGAAGTATTTGAAAAAATAAAAGAAATAAATGAACGAAGAAAAACGGCAATATTTGTCGTTGAACATAATCTGAAATCATTACTTGAAATCACAAAGCGAGCGTACGTACTTGATAAGGGTAAAATTTATGCAGAAGGTAATCCAAAGGAACTGATAGAACAAAAGATATTGGAGAAAGTGTTTTTAGGGAATTTATGATTGTTGTGTCATTCCCGCGAAGGCGGGAATCCATGGTTACCACAAAATATAGACTATTGGTTTGTAATAATCCTGGATTCCCGCCTTCGCGGGAATGACAACGATTACTCATACCTCAACGCTTCAATCGGATTCAATTTCGAAGCCCTATTGGCTGGATAATATCCAAAGATTATTCCTATAGCTGCTGAAACTCCAAAAGCTAGAAGAATGGATGATATAGAAAGAGAAGTCTGTAGGACTCCAAAATAGGTTATTGCATAACATACCAACCAGCCCAAGAAGACTCCGATAGCACCACCGATGACCGTGAGGGCAACTGCTTCAGTTAGAAATTGAATATTGATATCTCTTGCTTTGGCGCCAATAGCTTTGCGTAGGCCTATCTCACGAGTCCTCTCTGTTACGGTTGTGAGCATCATATTCATAATACCGATACCACCGACGACGAGAGAAATACCGGCTACAGCAGCGAGAAGGATCGTGAAGGTGCTCGTAACGCTGGAAGCTGCAGAGACAATGTCAGCTTGGTTCATAACACTGAAGTCGGCACTGGCAGGATCTTTGATCTTGTGACGTTCCATGAGTAGTGCTGTGATATCACTTTGCAGCTGTTTCATTACAGATGATTCTGTAGCGGAAATACTGAGAGCAGTTACATAGTTTGAATCTCCAATAAGAAAAAGTTGGGCTGATGAAAGAGGAACATAGATGGCATCATCTTGATTACCGAGACCACTACCACCTTTTGATTTCGTTATACCTATAACTTTGAATTCCATACCATTGATACGGATGGATTGACCGACAGCATCTACTCCTACACCAAATAAATCTTCGCTTGTAGTTGGACCGATGACAGCAACTTTAGATCTATTTGAAACATTTTCATCAGAAATAAAAGAACCATTATCAACAGAAATATTATGAACAGATGTATAGGCTGGCTTTACTCCAGTAACTGAAGTATTGGAATTGGTACCTTTTGCGGTTATCTGATATCTACCACTTACTTCTGGAGATATGGCGGCAATGTTTTGAATCTCATTTGAGATAGCGTCAACATCTTCTATGGTCAAAGTTTTTGCAGAACCACGGCCAGTGGAAGCTGTGTAGCCAAAACTTCTAGTCGCTCCGGGGGAAACCATTATCAGGTTTGAACCGATGGATTGAATGGATGATTGGATAGTATTTTGAGCACCTTGTCCGATAGAGACCATGATGATAACTGAACTAATACCAATGATGATGCCGAGCATGGTAAGGGAAGTACGGATTTTGTTGGCCGTTAGGGCAGAGAATGTTTCGTGAATAATATCTTGGGTGGTCATATTTTATTTGGAGTATTATCTGTACTAATCTCCTTTTTTACCATGATGAATAAGTCTTTTTTCATGCCCACTACCATCTTCTAATATCAAACCATCTTTTATATAAATGATTCTATCTGCATGTTCAGCTACCTCGCGTTCATGAGTGATGAGAATAATAGTTCTTCCCATTTCTTTATTTAATTTTTGAAATGTTCCTAAAACAATATCTCCAGTCTGTGAGTCTAGGTTACCAGTTGGTTCATCTGCCAAAATGAGAGAAGGGTTGTTGACCAAAGCTCTTGCAATAGCTACGCGTTGTATTTGTCCACCAGAAAGTTCATTTGATTTGTGGTTGAAACGGTCAGCGGTCATGCCTGCGGATATGAGTGAATCTTCTGCACGTTTGACACGCTCATGTTCTGGAACATCAGCGTAAATGAGTGGCAAAGTGACATTTCGCAAAGCGGTGGCACGTGGTAGAAGGTTGAATGATTGGAAGACGAAGCCTATTTGGTTTCTGCGAATGTCAGCTAGTTCATCGTCAGAAAGTTTGGAAACATCATGACCATCTAGTTTGTAAGTCCCAGACGTTGGTGTATCTAGAGCACCTAGTATGTGCATAAGGGTTGATTTACCAGATCCAGAAGGTCCCATGATCGCTACAAATTCTCCATCTTGAATAGTGAATGAAACACCACGTAAAGCATGTGTAGCATTTTCACCATTCATATAGGTCTTGGTTATTTTTGAAATTTCAATCATGTTTTTGTTGGCGGAGCGGATTCTGGAAATGAGGCTTCCGGATGTCAGACATCCAGATTAACGCGTTGGCATACTAACAGAACCACTTGTCCTGCGAGCTCCTGTCATACCAGAGAGAATACTTGGAGCTGTGGTCGTCTGGGCAGAACTTCCGTTTGTTGTTTTTGTAATTACGAGATCACCACGATTTAATCCACTTAGTATTTCAGTATTTGTATCATCAGAATCTCCGGTGGTTACGATGACTTTCTTTGGAGTGGTATTGGTTGAAATGGTGACTGCGCGAGTATTTTGAGTACCAGCGAAGTTTCTCGTTGTGCTAGCAAGACCATTGTAATTTCTAGTTGTGGTTCCTGTGGTATTGGTTGGTGCAACTGTGGAAGTAAATAGAGATTTTTCTAAAGTCTGTACGTAACTTTCATTACCTTGTTTCTTTATTGCGGAAGAAGGCACAGTCAAAACATTATCTTTTTGTAAGGTGATAATAGTTGTGTTAACACTCATGCCTGGTTTGATACGAGCATCATCTGTATTGATGAGTATTTTTACTCCATAAGAAACTACACCACTAGAAACTGTACCGATCTGATCTACAACAGAAACTGTTCCGACGGCGTTAAAATTATCTATAGCATCAAAAGTTATTTTGACAGATTGACCGACTTTGATTTTGGCGGCATCTACTTCATTCAAAGAGATACTAGCCATCTTTTGCTGACCGATTATTGTAGCTATTGTCGTACCAGAACTAGCTTGTCCGTAGACATTTACTGGAATACGTCCAATGATACCGTTGTATGGAGCTCTTACGAAATAATCGTCATAAGTCCTCTGAGCTTGTTCAAGGTTGAGTTGTGCAGATCTTATGTCTAGAGAATCAGCGCCAGTGATCAAGGTATCAAATGAATTTGCAGAACTTAGGATAGAATTTTGAGCAGAAATTATATTTGAAACATCGGAATTAGCTTGGCTAGACCATGTCGTAACACTGGATAATGCAGAACTAGCCGAGGAACTTTGATATTCAGATTGATTGGTAATAATATAGTTGATGGCATTTTGAGCATTTGCTGTTGCTTCAGATACCATCTTTATAGTTGTGTATGTATCTGCTATGAGTATATCTATACTAGAAGTGGCACTGGTACGAGTTAGATCTTTGTATTCTTGTAGAACTTTTTGATATTGAGCAACTGCTAAATCATAGCTTCTACCAGTGGTGTCACGGTAAGTCCTACCCATAGATGAAAGAGATGCTGAGTTTTGATCACTAAGAAATCCTGTCTGACTGTACAAAAGGTCTTTCATTCCAGACATAATATTTGGTAGATTTAGGAATACTCCAGAAACTGCATTCCAGCCAGAGTCATAAGCCTTTGTTAAATTATTTTTTGATATAGCAATATCAGCTGATGTAGCAGGTTTGACTAGTTTTGCATAAGACAATTTGGCACTTTCAAGGTTTATTGAAGCATTGACTGAGTCAATGGTAGCGATGAGGTCACCCGTATGAACAGTCTGACCGACTGAAACATTGATGGATTTTATTGTTCCTGAAGATTGACTGAGAATGTCGGTTTGATTGGAAGCTGAAACTTGACCACTACCAGTGATGGTCTGGGTGATAGAACCCATCTTTGCCATGGAGAGAGTATAAGAAGGTATTGTGACCGTAGGAAATACAGATTTGTATATGCGATAACCAATAAAGATGATAACCAAAAATATGATTATAGATAAAATCCTGTGACTTTTTGACCAATTAAAAATCTTCTTAAAAATATTTTGTTTAATCATGTTTTTATAATTTATCTTCGTGGGGATGAACTAGACATCATAGGAGGAAAACCTGAAGGTGGGGTTGGCATGATCCTTACGAGTTCTGCTTGTATTTGACCCTTGTCATTTGGTTCGCCTATAACTACAACTTGACTACCTATGGAAAGATCGCTAGCTGAAACTGTTTGTCTAAAATTGCGAATGGTTGTACTTGTGCCTACGATAATGACTTCTTCGGCTCTATTTGGACCCTTTATCATTACTAAAGGAAGATTCATGGAAACTATTTCACCAACAGCACCGTGAGGGTTTATATCATCGCCACGATGCATGAATGGTGCGAAGAATGAACGTGGGTCATCAGCATCTCTCATCATGTAGTTGTTATTCCAGTTACTAGAAAAAGCCCCTTTGTGATAACCGACAAAAGCTCCAGCTTGGAAAATGACGAGGGCTATGAGTAATATACCTAGACCACCGATGATCTTTGAGACAGAATTTGTTTGAAAAAATGTTTTTATACTCATGATAGTGATGGGTTATGATTGAATGATAATGCACTTGAATACTGGACTATTCTACGGATTGAATTGATAAGGATTATCGTTAGACCAAGGACGATGATGCTTGCTAATACTGGCCATGAAGTTGCAACAGAAAGTACGAGATTGCCGAAATGACTCATGACATATGAACTATCAGAAATGATGAGGGACATATATGAAGAGAAGCCAGATTGGGATAAGCCTTCACCAAAGTAACTGATAGTTGGTATGAAAGCTAAGCTGGTTCCTATTGTGAGAATGGAATGTAAAGCGACTCTGATACGGAAATGTCTAGTTTCGTATTTTGTAATTTTTTCCATAATAGAAAAAGCCAGCTTTGGCGATGGTTCTATCTGGTTTATTTTGATTACGTTTTTCATATTTTGTGTCTTTGTGTCATTCCCGCGAAGGCGATTTAGCAAAATCGTGTCGAATGGACCGGTGAATCCATGAATACTAGCAACAAATTTTCTTGGTAATATCCTGGATTCCCGCCTTCGCGGGAATGACAACAATGGTGTTTGATAATATTACGACTTAATTAATGTTTTTGGTGCAAGTGATCTTTCATTAGTTTTTGTAATTGAATGAGTGCTCTTCGGTGCCAACTTTTGACTGTGTTCATCGGTCTATTTACAACTACAGCTATTTCTTCAAAAGTCATCTCTTCGTTATAGCGTAGAGTTATTACTGCTTGATAGTCTGGATGAAGGGATTCTAATTTACCTGATAAGTTTTTTGATAAAATATCATTTTCGAGGATTTCTATTTGTGACGGCTCAATATCTTCTATTGTCTCTGCAAAAGAAAGGTTGTTTTCGTTATCATCTAATTCTGAGAATGAAACTGCCTTTTTCTTTTTTATATGATCCAAAGCGGTGTTTCTGGCTATCGTGTATAACCAAGGCCGAAAAGTCATGCCTTGTTTGAATTTTCCAATATATTTCCAGACCTTGAAGAAAGTATCTTGAGTGATGTCGTCAACATCTTCTATTGCTCTTGCATATTGTCTATTGAAATTGAATATCGGCCGAAGATAACGATTCATCAGTTCTTGAAAAGCCTGATGGTCTTGTTTACGGCAAAGTTCTGCTAATTGTTCGTCAGTTTTGTTCACCACTACATCATACTACAAAACTGTGTTACTATTGGATTATGGCTAAAAGAGTAAACATGATCTTGAAAACCTCAAGGTCCAGAAAGACCAAGAAGCGACTTACGAAAAAGTACGCTTGGAAGAGCAAGAAATAATCTATTCTTGTAATTTCGTTACAGAAAAACAACCACTTAATGTGGTTGTTTTTGATGTCTATCAAGGTCCGACCTCGATGTTATTATTTTGAGAGCAGATTATCGATTCTGTTTATATCTCTTGGAAATAGGGTAGCTTCTTTAATGTTTTCAATATTTAACAATTTTGCTGTTAGACGTTCAAGTCCCAATCCAAAACCTCCATGTGGTGGTAGACCGTATTTGAAAGCTTGTAAATAATAGCTAAATTTTTCTGGATCCAACTTTTTTTCTTTCATTGAAGCAACTAGATCATCGTAGTTGTGGATACGTTGAGCACCAGTTGTTATTTCGACACCACGGAAGAGTAAGTCAAAACCTTTAGTATAAGTTGGATCTACCTCATCTCTGTAAGTGTAGAAAGGTCTTTTTGCGGTTGGGAAGTTGGTGATGAAGATAAATTCAGAATTGAATTGTTTCAAAGCATAGTTACATAGCCAACGTTCATGTTCTGGTTCCAGATCGGGTTCATTTGTACAATCTTTTCCGGTTTCTTTAGTAATAAGTTTTTGTGCTTCTCGTAAGGTCATCTTGGGTGTATTTTCTGATACATTAGGTATTGTAGCGCCTAGTGAATCGAATTCTTTTTGACATTCTCTTTTCAAGGTTTCTGACAGATAAATCATAAACTTGTTTTCAATGTCCATTATATCATTATGGTCTTTTATGAAACCCATTTCGATATCCATAGAAGTGTATTCGTTAAGGTGACGAGTGGTTGAATGTTTCTCTGCGCGATAGACATTTCCGATAGTAAAGACTCGTTCAAAAACACCAACCATAATTTGTTTGTAAAGTTGAGGACTCTGAGCTAGGTGTGCTATGTGTTTGAAATATGTAACATCAAAAGAGTTAGCACCACCCTCTGCATCGTCACCTATCAGTTTAGGCGCTTGGAATTCGGTGAAGCCTTCTCCTGTAAAGAAATCCCTAAAAGCTTTTGCAATGATTGCCTGTATTTTGAATACCGCTGTATGTTTTTGATTCCTAAGAGTGAGTGGAAGATAATCTAGATATGTATCGATATTGATCTCAGAATCCTTTTCAAAAGGAAGTTCTTTGGCTGTTCCAATAACGTCGATACGCTTAATCTCAAGTTCAATATCCCCATTCATTTTTCCAGCTTGAATGTTCTTCTCTGGACGTTTGTTTACGACGCCGATAATTTTTACAACCCATTCAGGGCGTATTTCCTTAGAAGATTCAAGTGCTTCTACATTGTTTGGTAGTACCACACCTTGTACTTTACTGGTTCGATCTCGGAATTCGAAGAAAACCATTTTCCCTTGATTGCGACGGACATCGACATATCCTGAAATAATTACCTCCTTACCAATGTAATCTTTTAGATCTTTTATGTATGTTCTTTGCATAATATTTTTTCGAAGAAACGATTTTGTAAACAAAAACGCCCCTCCAAATTTATTAATTGCTAATAAATTCGCAGGGGCGACTTTGTGTATCGCGGTGCCACCCTGTTTTTGACTCATTTCTCTGCTTTCGAAGCAGTTACGGAAGATTCTACTTTATAAGGTTTTGCCCTATATTTCTTTCTTCACCTCACCGGTGTCAGCCGGGTCAATGGTATGTGTAAACTATAGTACATTTTAGGGAATAAACAAGCTATTGACATTTGGCTATATTAGATGTATTTTATTGTAGTAGTTCTTTGAATAGTAATAAACCCGAGCATGCCTTAATAAGGCTCGCTCACAATAAAGAAAGAGCATACTATGAATAGTGAGCTCAATGTAGTGTTAGAACCGGGGATTGCACAAAAGTTGCAATTCGCAATCCGTCGTAACAATGGCACTTATGCCGATGTTGAATGGCTTTCAACAGGAGAAAACTTCCATCTGGTTTCTTTGCTCGCCCGTGGTGGAGTCACGGTCTCCGAACCAGCCAAACGTTGGCGTGAACAGGACGGCGTGATTTATTTCACCCTCCCAGCGACCGACGGCACGACTGGTTCGCAGTGGATTGACCGCCTCAAGAAGAAAGGTTTCCGGCTCTCAAAGTGGGCAAAGGATATCCTTAACTCGAAAGATTTCAAGCCAACTACGGGTGTTGTGAATGAAATCGCTGTTTTGAAGGGTACGCTTTTCAAAAACAATGGTCGGATCACGAAGAATATTCGTGCTATGGATGACAAGCGAAAGTTCGCCACCCCGAATGCCGAAATCGCCTGCATGATCCGTGAAATGTTCACGGACGAGGAGATTAAAGACATGGGCTTGGTCTGGATCGTTGCTATGCACGAACCGATCAAGGATTCCAATGGCGGTCCGAACCTCCTCAGTGCGGACCGTGCTGAGGATGGTCGTTGGTTGCGCACGCCTTGCCTTAGTACCATCGACGAGTGGCGTCGTGAGCGTGGGCTCGCGTTCGTCGTCCTAGCAAGTTAAGGCTTAGACCTCAACCATTCACCCCCCGAGCTTTTTGAAAGTTCGGGGGTTATTTTTTTCTCATAAAATGATCTCATTAATGGGCATGCTAGGGCATTTTTAAGTAAATACCCTTTGTACGCCTATGTAATTTTCTTCATTGTTTCTTTAATCTTTCTTTATCATTTCTTTATACCTCATTTGATACAATCCATAGGCTGTGGATATTTTCAAAACAAAGGAACAAGTGATTAGAGGAACAAAATACTCGGAAGTTTATCCGAGGGCTTTGATCATTTATAAAAATATTGTTTCTAGGACAAAACGACGACCGTATATTAGATCTAAATATTTCAAAAAAGAAAAGATATTTTTAGATTATTTCTGGGACCACTTAAGGGAAAAGAATTGGCACGATCGTGTACGTCGTCTCAAGTTTTATTCTTGCGCAATTGATCTGATTGAGCATTCAAATATAAGACCAGATACCCATAGAAATCCTATGAGGAAATCAGAAATGTTATATCGCTTTACTGGTCAGACTCAAAATGGAGATTCATTTTTTGTTCAAATAAAAGAAAATAAACGAAAACAGAAATATTTCATGTCAGTATTCCCAGTCTAGACAAAAGAAAAAAACTCCCCACCAAATTGCAGTCATATAGAACTGCGGTCGAAAGTTTTCTTCATTTATAAAGTTATCAAATTTAATGTAAAAGTCAATATCCATCCTATGCTAATATTTACCCATGCTATAATATTTCCCTCATGACCCATACCATCCCAAATAGTATAAAAGAAAAAGCGCCACTTATATTGGCAGAAATAAAAAAGGCTAAGTCAATATTATTACATTGCCATCCTTCACCAGATCCAGATTCTGTCGGTTCAGCTTTGGCTACAAAGTTTGCTTTGGAACAATTGGGTAAGAAGGCAACGGTCATCAAGGGCGACTCGGAGATACCACCGGCCTTCATGCATTTTAGAGGGGCAAAAGATATTTTGATGAAAGCATATTGGGAGATTGATCCTACAGAATACGACTTATTCATCATCGTTGATTCCGCTATTTCCGGAGTTTCCAGATTGAAAGAAGTCAAAATACCGGATTCTTTGAAAGTTATAAATATAGATCATCATCGTACAAATGTTGGTGACGGATTTATCAATATTGTAGAACCTTCATATCCAGCAGTTGCACAACTCCTCTTTGATTTATTTAAGGAAATGAATATCAAGATTACTCCAGAGATTGCCGAGAACCTATTCATGGGAATATATACAGATACTGGTGGTTTCAAATATGAATCAGTAACGTCAGCCACTTTTGAAGTTGCCTCCGAACTTGTAGGAGTCTGCCCAAATATTAGTCGGACTATTGCTAAAATGGAAAATAGTAATACTCTCGGCGATATTGCATTCCAAGCAGCCGCTCTTAGTTCTGTAGAATTGACTAGTAATAATAAAGTAGCATTTTCTGTTATTCCATATTCCGTTATTCAAGAAAAGAAAATTCCTGACGTTAGTATTTCTGCTGGGATGGTATCTCCAGTAATAAGGACAATCGCTGGCTTGGAAGTGATTGCTGTTATCATAGAAGCTAGACCAAATAAAATTAAAATGAGTTTTCGTTCTGGTAACTCTGGAATATGTGATGTTTCCAAGCTCGCGGTAAGTCTAGGTGGTGGGGGACACAAAGCTGCCGCTGGAGCAAGTATTGAAATGCCTTTGGTAGATGCCAAGAAGCTTGTGGTGGAAAAAATAAAAGAACTGTATAATCTCTAAACATAATTATAAAAATCATGAATACAACCCGTTCACTCTCTGCACTCATTGCAATCATATTAGTCTTAGCCGGTATCCAGTGGTATTTGAATTCCAAGCCAGATGCTTATTTCAATCAGTATGGTGAGACTATTTCAACTTCAACCGTGCCAGTTAACAATGTTCCTGTTGTTGATACGACAAAAGCTCCAGCTGAGACAACTGTAACTCCTTCTACAAATAATAATATAAAAAATTCTATGCATAATATAACCATTGAGACAAACAAAGGTAAGATCGTCATTGAAACTTATGATGCTGATGCACCAAACACAGTCAAAAATTTTATTACTTTGGCTGAAAAAGGTTTTTACAATAACCTCATCTTTCATCGTGTCATCAAAGATTTCATGATACAAGGAGGTGATCCAATGGGTACAGGTACAGGTGGTCCTGGTTACAAGTTTGCTGATGAGCTCAATCCAGCAACTCCTTCTTACAAAGCTGGTTATGTCCGTGGTACGGTCGCTATGGCAAACTCTGGTCCAAATACAAACGGTAGTCAATTCTTCATCATGCACAAAGATGTTCCACTACCAAACAAGTACACCATCTTCGGAAAAGTTATTTCAGGACTTGAGGTTGTAGATGCTATCGCTAACACTCCAACTGCTAGTGGTGATAAGCCAGTACAAGATGTTGTCATGACAAAGGTTACGGTCAGTACAAAATAGGGTTGATCAATTGAGCAGTTTGTAAAAAGGAAGACGTTGTTCTTCCTTTTTATGATATTATTGACCTATGTCTGATTATTACAATTCACGCAGAAATAGGAACTTATTTGACCCAAAGAGCAATGAACCCTTCAAGGTTAGTAGATCAAAGATTGATTTGTTTTTGAATTGCCCAATGTGTTTTTATCTTGATTGCAGATTGGGAGTAGGGCGACCACCGGGTTTTCCTTTTTCACTCAACTCTGCCGTTGATGCGCTCCTCAAAAAAGAGTTTGATATTCATCGTGCCAAAGGACGCCCACATCCACTCATGAGCGCCTATGGTTTACGTGATATGGTTCCTTTTAGTCATGAAGATCTAGATATTTGGAGAAGTAATTTCAAAGGTATTAGATTTGTTTATGAACCAGAAAATTTGCTTGTTACTGGAGCTATAGATGATGTCTGGGTTAATACAAAGACCAAGGAGCTTTCTATTGTTGATTACAAATCCACCAGTAAAGAAGAAAAAGTTTCTTTGGATAAAGAATGGCAGATCGGTTACAAGAGACAGATGGAGATATATCAGTGGCTATTTCGCCAAAGTGGTTTTGATGTATCACAAACGGGGTATTTCGTTTATTGCAATGGTAAGACTGACAGAGAAGCTTTTGATGCCAAACTTGAGTTTGATATAGATGTTATACCTTATACCGGAGATGATTCGTGGATCCCGAAGGCTCTCACTGAGCTCAAGAAGTGTTTGATGTTAGAAAAAGTCCCAGCACCTTCAAAGACTTGTGACTATTGCTCATACAGGAAAGCTTCAAAAGAAGCGCAGGTTGAGCATAATGGGTTGAAGAAATAGTTAACTATAGAGGTTTTTTATAAACATAAAAACCCCCGAAGGGGCTTTATGTTACCAGTGATTGATCTTTTTATAGACCAAGGAGTAAGAACTCCTTTACATCCACCAGTCGAGGTTAATCGACATTGGTAGTATATTACATTGAAAAATCAAAATCAATCATGATCTGTACCCTAAAAAGTAGACACATTGGAACCCTCTAACCCTCGACCCGGGCTAAAAGATGATTTCTGTATTCGACAGGCGTCATCTTTTTTCTGGTCCACTGCTTTCTTTCGTAATTGT